>BBCA01000001.1 GCA_001311805.1 Lentibacillus juripiscarius JCM 12147
AGCGAGTCATAATGGCTTTGTCCAAGCCAACTTTTTCATTATATCAGGCAGCCAACTTAATGTCAACAATTATTTTTATTGAATTGTTTTATGCCTGTGCGGTTGTGCTTCGCTGAAAAAGCGACTTTATTAATATACCATCTTTCAAAATCGAAGTCAACAACTTTTTTATTTCGTTTGCTGCTTTCGTTTTTGGCCGCATCTGTTGGCGCGACATTTAATAATTTATCATGTTTGCCATCCGGAATCAATAGTAAATAAATAAAAATTAAATGGTTTTTTATCCATCTGTTCAGCCGGGTACCCCACCTGCCATGCACACATATTTGAGTCACTAACAGCAAAAGATAAAGGATTGGTTCGTTGTCAGGTTCGCGATTAATTAATTCGCTCCATCGCAGACAACAAAAATTGCCCACGTTCTTCCTTCTATCCGTTCATCACCACGGAATCCTCAGTACGGGGCCTTTTTCCAAGCCCCGCACTTTGATCCTCATCCTTTGAGTGATTGTTCAAAAAAGTCCGGTAAAGGCGATCGGCGTCACAAACTTAGCCTGCCAATCCTTTTTATCCTCCTTCTTGAACACGCACTTTAAGACTATTTATTCCGCATTTGCGGGAATAACAGAACATCTCTAATGGATGGAGAATTGGTTAATAGCATTACCAGACGATCAATTCCTATACCCAATCCGCCTGTTGGAGGCATTCCATACTCGAGTGCTTCCAGGAAGTCTTCATCCATTAAATGAGCTTCATCGTTCCCTTCGTCCCGTTCTTTTACTTGCGCCTCAAACCGTTCGCGCTGATCAATCGGGTCGTTTAATTCGCTAAAAGCATTTGCATGCTCACGTCCAACAATGAACAGCTCAAACCGGTCTGTAAACCGCTCATCCTCCGCGTTACGTTTAGCGAGCGGAGAAATTTCCACTGGATGCCCGTAAATAAAGGTAGGCTGAATTAGATTCTCTTCAACCTTTTGTTCAAAGAATTCGTTGACAATGTGCCCGTATGTCATATTGTCCTGGACTTGAACACCATGTTCGGCAGCAAGTCTTTTCGCTTCGTCATCACTCATTTGTGACCAGAAATCAACGCCTGTATATTCCTTTATCGCATCGACGATATGCAGTCGTTTCCAACCCGGTGCCAGACTGATTTCATAATCGTCATACGTTACGGTTGCATCGGAGAGAACATCCTCGGCTATGTGGGCGATTAGATTTTCTGTCAGGGTCATAACATCATGAAAATCAGCATATGCTTCGTACAGTTCCATCATCGTAAATTCTGGATTGTGCCGTGTGGAGACACCTTCATTACGAAATACACGTCCAATTTCATAAACTTTTTCCAAACCGCCGACAATCAGCCGTTTCAGATGCAATTCAATCGCAATCCGCATGTACAACGGGATATCCAATGCATTGTGATGGGTAACAAACGGACGAGCGGAGGCCCCACCTGGAATTCCGTGCATCATTGGTGTTTCCACTTCCAGAAACCCTTGTCCATCGAGGAAACTGCGCATCGAACGTATAATTTTACTGCGCAGGATGAACGTTTCTTTACTGTCTGGATTGGTTATAAGATCCAAATAGCGCTGGCGGTAACGCTGCTCAACATCCTTTAGTCCGTGATATTTTTCAGGAAGCGGACGCAATGATTTAGTCAGCAAAGTAAACTCCGCTGCTTTCACGGACAGTTCGCCTACTTTCGTCCGGAACATAGTGCCTGTCACGCCGACAATATCGCCCATATCAGCGGACTGAAAGATTTCGTATGCATCTTCGCCAACTGTGTCTTTGCGGACATAAATCTGAATTTGGCCGCTGAGATCCTGCACATGGGCAAAACCGGCTTTCCCTTTCCCACGTTTCGTCATTACCCGGCCTGCGATGGTTACTTCATCCGGCTTTTCTTCCAATTCCTCTTTGGAATATTGGTCATAACTTGCAAACAAGTCGTCTGCCAAATGTGTCCGGTTAAACTTACCGCCAAAGGGATCGACATTCTTCTCCTGGTACATGGCAAGTTTCTCCCGCCTGGCCCGCATATGATCATTTAATTCTTCTGACACGATTATCACTCCAACATTGGTTATTAATCGGGATCCCGATCAATCCTGTATTTTTCTAACGTATAGTATAAAAGAAAACCAGTCGACTTTCATCCCCAGGGTTCTGCACTGCGCTGCAACTGCACGGATCCGTCAAGCCGCACTCAAACCCAGTCATTACAACAGCCGCATTAGGATGCGCTCTCAGAACCCTCAAGTTCTTCCGCAAATGTGTACAGTAGGTCGGTCAATTCTTTTTTGTCGTTGTTTCATTAACTTTACGACGTACTTTTCCACCGCCACGCAGGCCTTTCAAGTACCATGCTGCATGTTTGCGCATCTCCATTACTGCAATTTTTTTCGCCCTTCAGTTTGATAAGGCGCTCCATGTGCAGCATAATTTTTCTCTTGGAGATGGGCTGGAAATCAATTCGCCAGTTTCTAAATATTGGGCTATCTGGTAAATAATCCATGGATTACCCAGAGCAGCACGTCCTATCATAACGGCGTCTACACCTGTTTCGTCCAGCTGCTGTTTTGCTGCCTGCGGACTGTCGATGTCGCCGTTGCCAATAACCGGTATATCGACAGCCTGCTTTACCTTCTTGACAATTTCCCAGTCTGCAGTTCCCTCATACATTTGCAACCTTGTCCTGCCGTGCAGTGCAACTGCTTTGGCACCAGCAACTTCAATTGCTTTAGCATTTTCAATTGCATAGATATGATCGTCGTCCCAGCCGGAGCGCATCTTAACAGTGACAGGTTTATCAACATTATTAACGACTGCTGTCACCATTTCATGGATTTTCTCCGGATCGAGCAGCCATCTGGAACCCGCATCACATTTCGTGATTTTCGGTGCAGGACAGCCCATATTGATATCAATAATGCTGGCATTGGTATTCTGATCAACATAATGGGCCGCTTTGACCAATGAATCCTTTTCACCGCCAAAGATCTGCAGACTCATTGGCATTTCGCCTTCATCTATATAAAGCATGTTCATGGATTTATCATTTTATTGTTAATGCCTTTGTCACTGACCATTTCCGCGCAGACGAGCCCTGCTCCAAATTCTTTGACTAATCAGGCGGAAAGCGGAGTTCGAAACACCAGCCATCGGTGCCAGAACAACACGTTTGGAATGGTAATATCACCGATCGTAAACATTGGTTAATCCTCCTTCTCACCATTGCTGCTGTTTATCAGTTCCTGCCTAGGTATTTGCAGATGCCTGGCTATTTGATCCAATCGTTCCTCCGAGGGCTCTGTCTGCCCCCGTTCCAATTTACCAAGGGTGATGATAGGAAGATTCAATTCCTGAGCCAGTTCCGCCTGCGTGTACCCTTTTAATTTACGAAACGCTTTTATTCTTCTGCCGACCCTCTCTCTGTCCATCGTGTTACATCCTTTATGTCTCTTTCGGAAAGTGCATCTATATAATCGGAAATTGGTTTATCCGCTGGGGGCAATGTCAAGTCAGGTGCGATTTCGCCCAGCGGGATAAGTACAAATGCCCGTTCATGCATACGTGGATGCGGAAGGGTCAATTGTTCTGTTTGTCTATTTTCTTGATTATAAACTAAAATGTCAAGGTCAAGTGTGCGGGGGCCAAATCGGAACTCCCGCTCTCTTCCCAGCTTCTTTTCAATTTGCTGACAGACATCCAATAATGCCAACGGAGAAAGCGAGGTCTCTGCCTTTAGCACCATGTTCAAAAAGTCAGCCTGTTCCGTATACCCGACCGGTGCCGTCTGATAAATGGATGATGATTTGATGACAGTCAGCCGGGGATCGTCCTCCAATAAATGCACTGCCCTTTTCAGATAGTCTTCCCTTGGTTCAATGTTTGACCCTAATGCAAGATATACTGTTTCCATCATTCGTTTCGCTCCCGAAAAAATTTCTGCCGCTACTGACCGGTAGTGCCCCGGTATTGGCGGATCTGGCTTGGTGATGCGAATGCGGCAAGCCTCCAGTATGGAATATGACTGAAACAATCGTTCTGAAATTGTTTCAGCCAGCGCCTCAAGCAAGTTCACCGGCTTGCCTTCCATAACTTCTTTCACAAGCTCGTAAGCATCCCCGTAATCAATGGAATCGTTCATATCATCTGACTTGCCTGGCTTTTTCAGACTAAACTTAAGCTCCGCATCTACAGAAAATCGCTGGCCAAGCTTTTTCTCTTCCTCAAAGAGGCCATGATAGCCGTAAAACGCCATCCCGTTCAACAAAATTTTATCCATTGCTTCCCACTCCTTGTTTAAAAAGCATGGCATCCATCATTTTTGCCAGTTCCACATGCAAAGGTACATTGTGAACACGGACAATTTGTGCCCCTTTCTCAATTCCCAGACAGGTAGTTGCTCCAGTTCCGTTATCCCGTTCAGGTGCGGGCAAATCCAGAATCCTTCCGATAAATGATTTACGCGATGTGCCAAGGAGCAGCGGGTAGCCGAGGTCCGTAAATGCCTCTAGCTGATTCATGACCATCAGATTATCCTGTGGCGTCTTTGCAAAACCCACACCGGGATCCAGAATAATGTTTTCCGGAACAACACCAGCGTCAAGAGCAATATCAATACTTTCCTGCAAATCGTGTTTCATATCATCTATAATCGACGTATAATTCTTGTTCGTCCGGTTGTGCATCAAAATAATCGGTGCGTTATGCGCTGCCGCTACCTGTGCAATGGCAGGCTCTTTTTTTGCACCCCAGACATCGTTAATGATATCAGCACCTGCTTCCAATGCCTGACGGGCTGTTTCCGCTTTATATGTATCAATGGATATCGGAATCGTAACATAATCTTTAACAGCACGAATCATGGGAATCACCCGCTGAAGCTCTTCCTCCAGCGATACCGACTCATGATCCGGGCGTGTCGATTCTCCGCCGATATCAATGATATCCGCTCCCTGTTTTTCCATCTGAACAGCTTGTTCAATAACTTCATCAGCCGATGTGTAATTTCCACCATCCGAAAAAGAATCAGGGGTTACATTTAATATACCCATAATATGGGTGCGTTCAGACAAATCGTATGTATTTATTTTGTTTTCAGTTTCATCCTGTACCCTTCTTTCATCGATCAGATTATGTCACTACCATCCTATCACAGCCTAAAAAAAGCGGAAGCAGGCACCATCAAAGCCGCAGCTGATTTCCCAGTCATTTAATTAGAAAGACTCGGCATCTGCCTCGTCTTTTAGCAAATGCCGAAGTTTTTGCTTATAAGTTCATCCATAATTTATACTTTCTGACGTCACAAAAAGAACCGTACATAAACGGCACCGGTTTCGACTAGCTTTTCCCATCAGTCATCATATTGATACAGTGGAGTGGATAAGTACCGCTCGCCATTATCTGGTATGATCGCGAGCACCTTTTTCCCTTTGCCAAGCGTTTTGGCAACCTTTTTAGCCGCGGCGACGGCAGCACCCGATGAAATTCCGCCAAGTACGCCTTCCAATCGGGCAACTTCACGTGATGTTTCAAATGATTCTTCATTGGAGATCCGAATAACTTCGTCGTAAATGGATGTATCCAGAGTTTCCGGCACAAAGCCTGCACCAAGTCCCTGAATTTTATGCGGCCCTGGTGTGTCACCGGACAGCACGGCTGAATCTTCCGGCTCAACGGCATAAATTTGAATTCCTTCAAAGTGCTTTTTCAGTACTTTCCCGGCTCCAGTCACTGTTCCTCCAGTGCCAATACCGGAAATAAACGCATCAAGACCATCGCTCATCTGTTTGACAATTTCATTCCCTGTTGTGCGTGCATGCACTTCCGGGTTCGCTTCGTTGCTAAATTGTTGTGGCATGAAATAGCCATGTTCTTCTTTAAGTTCTTCCGCTTTTTTAATCGCACCCTTCATCGCATCTGCACCAGGTGTCAGCACAAGCTCAGCCCCATAGGCGCGCAGCAGATTGCGTCGCTCCTGGCTCATCGTGTCAGGCATGACCAATACAGCTTTATAGCCTTTCGCTGCAGCGACCATCGCCAGCCCGATTCCGGTATTCCCGCTCGTCGGCTCAACGATAGTGTCCCCCTCTTTCAGTTCCCCACTTTTTCAGCTGCCTCAATCATAGATAAGGCAATCCGATCCTTCACAGAGCTGCCAGGGTTCATGAATTCCAGTTTCAAATAAACATCAGCACTGTCATCCTCAATAGAACGGTTCAGCTTTACAATAGGCGTCTCCCCTATCAGACCTGCAATATTATCAGCGACTCGCATGTGGACCCCTCCTAATTCCTAGTAATTTTATAGGATTTATATATCACAACTATATGCTGTAGCCGAAAAATTGTCAACGAAAACACTATCATTCATCACCGTATACCCATTCCACATCTAATTCACTCCAAAGCGATGCAGCGGATAATGACTGGTCCAATTTATCCATAGCCAGCTCCCTTTTTACATAGGGTTTCATTTCATCATAAGTGAATTCTATAGCAGAAAGTTTTCGGTGAACAAAGATGATTGCAAAACCATTATCGCGCCTGATTGGTTCACTGTATGTACGCTCCTCCATATCCGTGGAAGCTGTCATATAAGAGGCAGGGAAGGACCGGCTTGAATTGACGAAAAACCTAAGTAGCCGCCGTCTTGTTTTGTATCTTCATCCATTGAATACTTCCGTGCAAGCTTGCCAAATTCGGAACCACCCGCTAGCTTCTTTCGTACCTTTTCAGCTGTTTTTCTATCAGGTACGACAATATGGGAAAGCTGAGTGGACGCTTTGAAATCATATTGGTTCTGATACTTGTCATAATATGTTTTCACGCGGTCTTCGGGTATATGTACATCGGCTGTCAGAAGAGCTTCCAGCCGATAGCGATATAAAATATCCTCACGCCACTTTTTTTCATTTTTCTTGGTTATTTTTTCTGTCATAACGCCTTGTGTGGTCGTCAGCAGTGCTATTTCCCGGGCAATGACCTTTTCGCTCACACTAACACCAAGCTCTTTTGCCAGCTGGCGGACAACCTCATAATCAATCATCGTTTCCAGTTGTGCCTTCCCTTGATTTTCCCTTAGTGATGTCATCCATTCATCGTAGGAGATTTCCCTATCACCAATACAGCGGCAGGCTCCGACTGATCGATAGCTGTGCCACTTTCCAGCTTGATTTGCTTTTGCTGGCTCCAAAACAGGAGGGTTGTTATGTTTGTGATAAGCAGCACCGCCACAACTCCCCAAAGAAGTTTCCTGTTCATGGGTAACTCCTTTCCGCTTTATGTCTGGGCTGACTCTTTTTAAGAAGTAGTTCAAAAAGTCCGGTAAAAATGACACATCGAATTTCTTCGTTGGCTTGTTTCTCCGCTCCTTGGAAAAGAAATACGCTTTTCCTGCGTGCGATGCCGGTTCAGGGAAGCATTCCTTGTGCTCATGTATCTAAATACATACATTCCACTCCTTGGGAAAGAAGAACACTTTCCCAGCGTGCGAAGCGGTTCAGGGTAGCTTTACTTCTGCTCGAAACGACGCCGCCTTGAAATTCTCGGTCCTTTTTATCCTCCTTTTTGAACACGCATTTTAAGTTCACTCAACTCTTCTTCATTAAACCGGTAGACTTCATTGCAGAAATGGCATGTTGCTTCTGCACCGTGGTCTTCCTCAATCATGCTTTGAATTTCTTCTTTCCCTAATCCAATCAGCGCCTGCTGCAGCCGTTCCCTTGAGCATTTGCACTGAAACCGGACCGGCAGGCGTCCTTGAATTTTCACGTCGTCTTCCTGAAAGAGACGTTCCAATATTCCCTCAGGTGACACACCTTCTCTAATTAACTGGGAAATTGGAGGCATAGCCCCGATTCTCTCCTGACACGCGCAATAACTGCATCATCTGCACCAGGCATCACCTGAACAATAAAACCGCCGGATGCGAGGATGCTATGATCAGGATTAACAAGGACACCTGCACCTACTGCAGAAGGAATTTGTTCCGAATTGGCAAAGTAATACGTGAAATCTTCTCCTATTTCACCTGACACAATCGGTACATGACCGGTGAAGTAATCTTTCAAACCCAGATCCTTCACAACACTAATGTTACCTTCCCCAACGGCGCGGGCAACATCCAGTTTCCCCTGGTTATTCAGGTCAAAATCCACGTGTGGGTTCGTTACATACCCGCGTACATCACCTGTGGCATCGCTGTCAGCAACAATAGCGCCGATTGGGCCATTGCCTTCCACCTTCACAGTCAGTGAATCGTCACCTTTCAGCATTGCGCCCATCATTGCACTAATGGTAATAGTTCGGCCAAGTGCGGCCGATGCCGTCGCCCAAGTGTCCTGCCTGACCTGCGCCTCTTTGACCGTATTGGTTGTGCTGATCGCATACGCACGAATCATGCCATTATATACTGTTGACTTTACTATATAGTCTTTCATTAGGTATTCATCCCCTTTTCTGTCACACTTTTAATACGAACGCCGATTGCTTGAATAATACAACTTATACAGACCTTTCAGCGTCAGATGCTTGTCCGCATGATCAATTGTTTCGGACTTGTTGGCGATTAACGGAGCAAGACCACCAGTTGCAACGATGGCCGGGGCTGTATCCATTTCCCGCTTCATTCTGTTTACGATCCCGTCAACCTGTGCCACATACCCATAAAAAACTCCAGATTTCATTGCATCGACTGTTGAACGGCCAATCACTTTTTCCGGTTCCTGAATCTCTATCTTCGGAAGCTTGGATGCCTTTTGGTACAAAGCCTCCAGTGAAATCTGGATCCCAGGCACAATCAGGCCGCCATGATATGCCGCATCACTGTTAATACAGCAATATGTTGTAGCGGTACCGAAATCAATAATGATCAGTGGCGCACCATAATCTTCAATTGCACCGACAGCATTGACAATGCGGTCAGCACCAATTTCTTCGGGATTGGGATAGGACATCTTTAAAAATTTATGGGCTGATGCACTGCTGATAATCATTGGCTCTATGTGAAAATATTTTGTGCACATTTTCTCTAATGCAAACATAATGGGCGGAACGACAGAGGAGATGGCAATCCCGCTGATGTCTGATAATGCAATATTTTTATGTTCCAGCAATGATTTGATTAACATGGCATATTCATCTTCTGTTTTATGGCGATCAGTTTTAATGCGCCATTCGTAAATCAATGTATCTCCATCAAATACACCAAGCACGGTGTTTGTATTACCGGCGTCGAGTACAAATAACATTTACGACCAAACCTTCCTATAGACCTTTTTCTATCTTTTTACTATATCATAAATCTATACTGTGTCATTAAGGAAAAACCTCGCCTTTATTAGAAAACTCGGCATTTGCCCCGTCTTTTTAGCAAATGCCACAATACTTTCTGTCGTTAAATAAATACAGCCTCCCATAACGATGAGAGGCTGTAGCGTTTTTATTCCTTTTTCTCGTCTGAATCCGTTGAGGAATCGTCAGTATCATTTGTATCTTCTTCGTAGTTTCCCTGATGCTTTTCTTCTGCCTTCTGCTTCGCTTCCTCATACGTTTCCGGAGTTGATTCATCACCATCTTTAGAATGGATGTTTACTTTCACATCCGAACCCTTTTCGTCTTTTATTTCAGGCTCCGGCAAAACACCGTCCTCAAACAGTGATTTAATTTGTCTTTTATCAAGTGTTTCCACTTCCAGCAATGTTTGTGCCATCAGTTCCAGCTTATCTTTATTTTCGGTAAGAATGGTTTTGGCACGTTCATAGCAGTAATTAATAAAGTTTTGCATTTCTTTATCAATTTCATGTGCAATTGCATCACTGTAGTTTTGATCGTTTTGTATGTCACGGCCAAGAAAAACTTCCCCGCCGCCGCTTGTAAACTGCAGCGGTCCGATTTTATCACTCATGCCATACTCCGTAATCATTTTGTGGGCAATGTTGGTAGCCTGCTGGAAGTCATTGTGGGCTCCTGTACTCACTTCACCAAACATCACTTCTTCAGCGACCCGACCGCCCAATAATCCGGTAATTTTATCGAAAAGTTCCGGTTTGGTTATGAAAGACCGGTCTTCTTTTGGCAACTGAATGGCATAACCGCCTGCCTGACCGCGCGGCACAATCGTCACTTTATGAACTTCATCCGCATTCTCCAGGACCAAGCCGACAATGGTATGCCCGCTTTCATGGTGGGCAACAATGTCGCGCTCCTTCTTGGAAATGACTTTGCTCTTCTTGGAAGGGCCCACAATAACTCGATCAATGGCTTCGTCTACATCTTCCATGCCGATTTTATCTTTATCGAAGCGCGCTGCAACAAGTGCCGCTTCATTCAGAAGGTTCTCCAGATCGGCACCCGAGAATCCCGGCGTGCGCCTCGCAATCGTCTCGAGATCAACTGTATCATCAAATGGTTTATTCCGTGCATGTACTTCCAGTACTTCTTCACGACCTTTGACATCCGGACGGTTAACCGTAATCTGACGGTCAAAGCGCCCAGGACGCAATAGCGCCGGATCGAGAATATCCGGACGGTTCGTTGCAGCAATGATAATGATCCCTTCATTAACACCAAATCCATCCATTTCAACGAGCAATTGGTTCAATGTCTGTTCACGTTCATCATGGCCGCCGCCAAGACCTGCACCGCGCTGACGTCCGACAGCATCAATTTCATCTATAAATATAATACATGGCGCATTTTTCTTGGCATTTTCAAATAAGTCACGTACACGTGATGCACCGACACCTACAAACATCTCCACAAAGTCTGAACCACTTATGGAGAAGAACGGTGTGCCTGCTTCCCCTGCAACAGCACGGGCCAGCAATGTTTTACCTGTTCCCGGAGGTCCTACGAGTAGTACCCCTTTAGGGATTTTTGCCCCGACTGACGAAAATTTGCGGGGATCCTTTAGAAAATCAACAACTTCAACGAGTTCCTGTTTTTCCTCGTCTGCCCCGGCGACATCTTTAAATCGAACTTTTTTATTATCTTCACTGACCATTTTGGCCTTATTCTTGCCAAAGTTCATAACGCCGCGACCGCCACCGCCGCCTTGTGCCTGACTTAGGATAAAGAAGAAAAACAGTCCCAATATCAGAAATGGAATGATTGTTGTCAAAAAGGTTACCCAGCCGCTTGGTTGTTCCTCTTCTTTTACTTTCAGCGAGCTTTGCTTTGTTGCCTGCTGTGTAATCTCAGAAATGATATTGGTATTATCCGGAACCTGCGCAACAAATTGCTCATCACCCGTTTCGCCGGTAATGCGCATGATTCCATTTGCTGGCTGCATCGTCATTTTATCGATTTCGCCATTATTTAACGCATTCATGAATTCCTGTACATTGAATTCTTCTCTTTGTTCATTCGGTCCGTTGAATACTCCTATGACGCCTATGACGACTAAGAATATTAATAAGTAAAAGATGACATTACGAAATATCCGGTTCATTCCTTACCTCCTCCCAAGCGGGAAAACTACAACCAATAGTATCATACAGAAAAGTGTCCGCACAACTAATATTACTTATCCCGGCAGCAGATGCAACTCTTCCTGCAGCCCCGTTCCTACAAGGATTTCTATGCCTTTTCATTCAAATCCATCACAACTATTTTCCGCCATAAATCTCCGGTTTCAGCACACCGATATATGGCAGGTTACGGTATTTCTCTTCATAATCAAGGCCATACCCGACCACAAACTCGTTTGGAACCTCAAACCCAGCAATGTCAGCTTTAATATGGGAGGTACGCCCGGATGGCTTATCCAGCAGCGTGACAATTTTAATAGAGTTCGCTTTCCGGTACTTGAATAAGTCAACGAGGTAGCTCAACGTAAGGCCACTGTCAATGATATCTTCAATAATCAGTAAGTCACGGCCCTCCACTTTCGTATCCAAGTCCTTTACAATTTTTACCTCGCCGGATGACTGCGTCTGGCCGTCGTAGCTTGATACATCCATGAAATCCATTTCGAGGTATGGATGGATATACCGCAGAACATCTGCCATAAACGGCATAGCACCTTTCAGTACACCGACTGCCAGCGGAAATTTCCCTTCATATTCCTTTGTCAGCTGGTCTCCAAGTTCCGCACACTTAGCGGCAATTTCTTCTTCCGTAATCAAGATCTTTTCAATATCGTTATGCATGCTGCTCCTCCTATTGCTCCCGTTTTTCGCATGTCAGCTGAATAAATGGCCCCTCTTCCGTTTGCCCTGGCGGAAGCCCTTTTTTCAAACCAGCCAGCCAGAGCACGTTACCATTATTATCAGCTAGGACCGGCCATGTATCCCTTTCATTTAATGGAATTTTCGCATCGATAAAAATATCTTTCAGCTTTTTGCTTCCATTCAGTCCGCTCCAGCGCATCCGGTCACCTGCCTGCCGAGTTCGTATATGTAAAGGCAAGGCGACATTTGCCGCACGACAAGCATAAATAGCCTCTCCTTTTGTTCCCGGGGAGTCTGTATAATATGCCGTAAAACACAGGCTATTTGGCAGCTCCAACTCCCCCGGCACATCCAATATCTGGTGGTATGGCTGTAACTGCTCGTCCACAAAATAATAACATGGTCCGGTAATTTCGTTCCACTTTCAGCTGTTGCGGAAAGTCAAGCCTTGCATTACCGGTATCTTCCGTCAGTAATGCAAAAACTGATCTTCATGAACATAAGATAACTTTTCCGGCTGCTCTTCATACAGATAATTTAATATTAGATGAAAGAAACGCCTTTGTAAAGAACGGGAATAGTTATGTAAGGAAGAAATTGAAAAAGATAAGGATTGTTTCTCCTCATTGATTACAGCTACTTCTTCAAATATTTTTTCGCCTCGGCCATCAGGAATGCATCATCTTCCTGCAGTGACTCACTCAGGTGCTGTATCGTTCTATGCAGATTACTGTTTTGGGCTTTTAGTAGCGGGAGTACATGGCTGCGGTAATAATTCCGGGTATAGGTATCATCGTGATTGGATGGATCACGTCTCGGTGTAATCCCCCACTCCAGGCAATAGTGTTCAATTGCTTCTTTCGTCACACATAATAACGGCCTCACGATACGGCCCGTGGCAAACGGCCGCATTATTGGTATCCCTGCCAGCGATTGGACACTGGCTGAGTGAACCAGTCCCATCAGCATCGTTTCCGCCTGGTCATCACCATGGTGGCCAAGTGCCAGATAATCCGCCTGAAACTTCTCCATCTCTCTTTCGAAAAATGCATAGCGCAGGTTCCGTGCTGCCACCTGTGTTCCCAGTTTCTCCTCTTTCTTGTGGGCTGGAACATCCAATGAAGCCCCTGAAAATTCGATTCCCCAGTTAGCACAGACACGTTTTACATATGTAAGGTCCTCCTGGGATTCGTCCCCCCTCAACTGATGATCAGCAGTTACAGCGACAAGCCTTAGGTTCCATGCACCGCTTATCCTCCAGAGAAAGTGCAGCAGTGCCATCGAATCCGGACCGCCGGAAACACCAACCAAAACAGTCGCACCTTTTTTCAGCAGTTCGTTTTTTTAATGAATGAACGGATGTTCGCTTCCAATCCCATTCCATCTCCTGTCCGTTTACAGTCTTTTCACTGCAAACGCAAAAATGTCCGCTGCCATTCCGACACATGCGGCTCCTTTTCCTTATCCTACCACAAACCAGCCATCTGAGAAATCACTGCGGCCGACCCTATTACGGTAAAAGAAGCGACGACAAGTAATAAAATAACGCAAGCAATATAATGCCGCTCCCCTCTTTAAACACCATGCGGTTCGAGGCAGCAACAGACTTTGTTCTAGTATCCCGCCGATTATTTGCACTATTAATTGCCTCCAGCAGTTCATTTCTCATCTCGGCGCTCGACTGATAGTGTCCGACGAGTGCCTTCTTGAGACAATGCCGGTAGATGCGCAACTGCTTTACATCATGCAGCTTTTTAAATAATGTTGCTTTCGGATTCGCTCCTTTTTCAAAGCGGTTCGGATAATAAACAGTTAAAAAATCATGGCCAGTGCGAACAAATCATAACTTGGTTCCGCACGCCTTGAGCCCAGTCCCCAGTAGCCTCTGTCATAAAACTCCGTGTACTCTTTAATGGCTCGGCCTATTTGTGTCGTGCCACCGACATCAATCCAGCGAACTTTGATGGGGGAGGAGACTACAATTAGATTTTCCGGCTTGAAATCACCAAATACCCAGCCGGCCTTATGCAAATGCTCCAAGTCATCAAGCAACTGCAGCATAAAAACACCCGCCCACTCCTGGCCTTGGTGTTTGATAAAAGATTGCAGCGACTCTCCGTCCAAGTATTCCATAACATAAAAAGCATACTTGGCATTCGTGGAGGCTTCCCAATCGTCCACATCCAGTAAAGAAGGTCCAAGACGATTGCCTTGAACCTTCTGCAGCGACTTGAGTACATTTACTTCTACCGTCATGGATGCAGCATTTTCACTGATTTTCAAGGCAGCATAGCGACCGTTCTGTTCACAGAGGTAGACAGTGCCGACAGCGCCCTGGCCAAGTCTGCGTTTGATGACATAGCGTTTTCGGTGCCATTTGCCGGTTATGACTGTTCCCGGCCGTATATTAATGCCCTGCTTCTTCCATGCCTGGTTCATCTTCATCCCTCAAGCTCCTTAACAAGCTTTTCTTCCCAAATTGATACATTGCTTCCCGTATCGCCGGACCTGTCGGAGTAATTCCACCACTGGTCAGTTTTGGGAATACGTTAGAAATAGAGTCAAGTTCCGGTGACCAGTCCAACACTTTCTGAATTTGTTTGCGCTTGCCTGGAAAATGGTAAATGGAGAAACGATTGCGGCCGATCCGGGCATTGAGGCTAATGGACAAGTCGGTAAGGGCTTCCTTAACGGTCGGAAGCTTATCATGCATGCTGGCGCTTGTATCAACCAGTATTAATACCTCTAAATCGCACGTCTCACCCATATCTTCCACGACTTCCATAATTTCACCGCGTTTTTCGGGCTCAATCTCCTCCAGATTCTGTTCCGGTCCGAGAATCTGCTTCAGCTCCTGATTAACAAACCCTTGTATGGTCTGTGTCATCGCCTGCTTTGTCACCATCTGTACCGTCTGTGATAATGCCTGTTTGTAAACAATCTGACTGAGACCACCGCCGGAATTTGCAATGTCTTCCACCTCTTGAAATCCTTCAGGTTCCTCCGTCTGATCATCATCAAGGATTCCAATGACATTAACAGCAATACCCTGCTGCTGTGCCAATGCTGCCGTAACAGACGGGTCTTCCCCTTTATTGGAACAGCCGTCGGTAATCAGCAGTATTTGTTTCAATGTTCCTTTTTTCACCTGGCATACCTCCCTGTTAAATCCACTACCATCATCGACACAAACAGGGAATAATATACATTGGCCCCTCGCTCAGGCGATATTTGTTATAAGACAGAGGACCTTCTGTGTCTGCGATTACTCGGCACAACACGCACTATTAGGTCATCCTTTTAGCAATATAAATCTTAGTGCAAATCGCACATAATAACAGATTGAGAATTTTCGTTCCCAATCTGTTGCTTTGTGTGCTAAATGGCATGTTACTTAAAGTATATTCCTTTTGATTCTAGCAGTTGATATAAAATGTGCAGTAACGGCCCCGCCCGATTCCGCTGCGGGCAGTTGCTTTCCGCGGGCACGGCTTCAGCCGAGACTCCTGTGGGAGCAGAGGCCTAGATGAGACCCCGCAATGCGCAAGCACAAAGCAAGACTTCACTGAGTAATCTGCGACCTGCGAGGAGCGTATGCTTCGCCGAGTAAGCTTGCAACGTGACGAGCATGAGGAGGCTCATCAGCCGCCCACGGAAAGCGACGAGCAAGACATCCACCGAGTAAACTGCGAGTTGCGAGGAGCGTATGCTTCACCGATAAAACCTGCAACGCGACAAGCACCCAAGTGTATTTCCGTAGCGGTAATTAGTGCGCATTCCATTTGTGAAAAACAATGAATCCTATTGTGAATTCATCTGCTATTTTCATTGCTGATTTCTATGCGATTAGCCATGACTTTTTCCTGTTTGCGCCTCAAAAGAGAACGTCTTAGGGAAGCCAATATTGTGGCAAACACTGGCCTGTCTTTTTTATACATCGTCACTGTGCTTGTACATCAGAATAAATGGGGATGGACGCCCATTGCGGTGCATTTTTTCTACCTTAGTAACGACAACTGTCATATCATCCTCAATAGCACCTGACCTAGTACGTACAACCTCTTCCAGTAATAAATCCGCAATCTCTTGTGCATCATCTGTTTTCAATTCCCGGATTTTCCGTTTCAGCCACACATCCGTATCTTCAATATGCTTTGGACCGTCCAGTATACCGTCACTCATCATGATCAAGATGTCTTCTGATTTCAGCTGCTCTCCGACAATGTCTACATCAAATTCCTGGATAATTCCCATTGGCAAGTTGCTAGACTCCACCTTAATAATCTCCTCGCCTCGTTTTATAAACTTGGGGCTGAACCGATTTTCAAAAACCGTACAAATGCATTATGAAGGTTAACGACAGCCAGATCCAACGTAGCGTACATTTCATCACGGGTCCGGAGTGACAAAATGGAATTAATCGATTTGATGGCCACTTTTTCAGGAATGCCTGTCTGCAAAATTTGCTGGAGAAGCCGCAGCGTCTCTTCACTTTCTTCATTTGCCCGCTGGCCGTTACCCATTCCGTCGCTGATTGCAAGGGCGTGTTTTCCTTCTCCGAGTTCAATTGTCCGGTAACTGTCACCGGAAACGAGGCCGCCTCCTTTTGCCGCATTAGCAATGCCTGTCTCTACTACATATTCCTTGGCCGATCCGAACACCAATTGGCAATACCCATTTGGAAAGGGCGAAACCTCTTCTTTTTTGACAACAATCATCTCATTTAAAATATCTGACAGAACTGGAGCAATGAGCTTGGGTCCTTCACCATGGTAATCGTAAAACGACAGTGTCATTTCGATATCGATGTTGCCTTTTTCCAGCCCGTAAATATCCAGTTTCTCCACTTCGATACCCATGTTCTGCAATGCATTCATAATCTGCATTTCCTGTTTTCGTGATGCTTCCGTTCTTTAAGAATTTCATTAGCAAAGTCGTCCATGACATCTGACACGCCCTGCAGCTGATCGGCGACAAACTGTTTACTTTCCAGTACCTGTTTTTTCAATTGCTTGTTTGCCTCGAAGAATGATGCTTCTTCCTTCATGGCATCAAGTACTTTCTTTGACTTTACACAATGGTTCTCAAAGCTATACATCGATTTGCGATCGGGCTCTTTTCCATCTGCAAGGTCATCTTTCAAATGTTCCATTAAGGTATATGTTTTGTCGAACTGCTGCTGCCAGCACCGTTCCTTCATGAAACAGGATTGACACGTCTTTTCCGTTACCTGGCTCAGGAAATAATCGGTATCCCGCCTGTCATCGATGTCATCCTCTTTGCTCTCTTCTGCTGCTGAGAAACTTTTCGACAGTGCCTCAAATACGTCAGAGAACTGTTCCACGCGCTTGGCTGTTACATTACGTACCTTCTGTAAGTATTGTTCCTGTTCGTTCGTATATTCCTCCGTCCCAGGAATGTAACGGGACAACTTTTTGATCAAGCTTGCCGGTGTCAATAGGAAAAGAATGATAGCCATCAGTGTTTCCATAAGCGAAGGGACAACTGCTGCCACATCCGCGTAAATAGCAACCAAAACGTCCCGACCAAGAGACCAGCACTGACCCCCGGCTTTCCTCCCTCTTTCAGCAGTCCGCCAAGCAGCCCGGAAAAAGCGAGCAGACTCATCTGATAGAGATTCGCAACATTGGCCAGTGACAGAATGAGCCCTGCCACGACACCAACAGTAGATCCGATTGCTGCCCCACCAACAAAGGAAAGCAATAAGACAAAGTACCGGGAAAAAATCTGTTCAATCGAAGCATTATACACTTCCCAGCCGATGGTTCCGGTCAGTATTGATGCGATGAGGATAATCATGCAGACAATTTCCTCATTTTTTAATGCAGGTTTATAACGTTGTGGTGATAAAAGCGGAATGCTTTGCATAAAGATTAATACTAGGACAGCACCCAATACTCCCTCCACTAATAGCAGCATCCATTCATAAGATGACAGCTGATCACGGATGGAGTAAATAATATTCTTGGTGCCGCTGTCGAAATGAACACAATAAGCGGCATTAGAACTTGCTGTTTTTGCGTTTGCTTCACAAGTCCTGCCATGAAAAGGAACACAATCGTGGCCAATGCAATGAAAGCACCATGGACAAGCGAATAGCTTAATGCACCACACAAAGCAAATAACATAACCTTTGCCGCCTTTTCCCGTTGAATAAACCAAATAGTTGCCAAAAAGGCAATGGCAAAGGGAGAAACAACAGACAATATAATGGCTCGTCCAAGTAAAAACCGACAATATAGAACAGCCAGCCTTTTTCGAACAGCATTGTCTTCAGTGCAGATGTTATTTTTATGCGGAACTTGTCCAGGAGACGATCATGCATATCACGTGCAGCAGGTTTGAGCTCTGGAACAGAATTTATCATATTCAACCACTCCCTCTTGCAACCCATTAAAACACAGGATGCTAACTTTTTGTCAAAACAAGAGGAAGGAATTAAAAAATCGTTCGACTTCTTTCAAGCTGGACAAGCGATATTCTACATGACATTCCGTATTCTGTTTATTTATGTCAATGAGAAATACCCATTGACACATTGGACATGCTGTTATAATATATCATTTGTGACTAATTCGGCGGCGTAGCTCAGCTGGCGAGAGCGTACGGTTCATACCCGTAAGGTCGGGGGTTCGAACCCCTCCGCCGCCATACAGATAAAATGGGTGCCATGCCCAGAAGGAGAAGAATCGGTGAAGACACCGGTTCTTTTTGGTTGTTTTCTAAATGACTGTTGCTTTTTGCCGCAGTTGGAATATAATGCGACATAACTTTGTATGAGTGTTAAACCGCCGCTGCGGAAATACACTTGGGTGCTCGTCGTGTTGCAAGTTTTTCGTTGAAGCAGCACTCCTCGCAACTCGCAGATTACTCGGTGGATGTTTCGCTCGTCGCTTTCCGTGGGCGGCTGATGAGCCTCCTCATGCTCGTCGCGTTAAAAGCCAATTCGGTGATGCGTACGCTCCTCGCAGGTCGCAGATTACTCGTGGAATCCTTGCTTTGTGCTTGCGCATTGCGGGGTCTCATCTAGGCCTCTGCCCCCACAGGAGTCTCCGTGTATTTCCTCCGCTGGTTTGAAGATATTCCGCTTCTAATCATTGTTAGTGCTATTATAATGGTTGATTAAGCGGAGGGTAGTCGACTCCTGGGCGAACAGCACGTGTCTGAAGACCCCGCAGCACTTGTACCCGGAGCGGTATGCTGTGTCGCAGTTTAAGGAATTTGTTCAGTAGCGTTTCATTCTTTAAGGTGACCGGCTAAAAAAGCAGGCATCCCACTAAAAGGGATGCCTGCTTTTTATATATGGTGAATTCCGGATCAAATTTTGCATCAATTGATCATAGACAGCAAACTGCTATCCTCTTTTCGCACCACGACCTCCCCGCTTGGATTCCGTGTGCTTCTTCAAAGAGGCTAAACGTTCATCCGAATCTTTGAGAAACTTGTTCATTTTAGATTCAAAGGACTCCGTACGCTGACGGGGCCGCTGGCGTGGCGGTTTATCCTTTGCTTTCTTGATGGATAGGCCAATCTTCCCATCCTTTTCGACATTGATGACTTTTACTGTCACACTGTCGCCAACACTTAGGTGTTCATTAATATCTTTCACATAATTGTCAGCAACCTCACTAATATGGACCAGACCTGTTTTTCCTTTCTCAATTTCGACAAAGGCCCCAAAATTAGTGATACCGGTCACCTTTCCCTGCAGCTTGCTGCCTACTTCGATTGACATAAAAAGTGCTCCTCCTTAGAATTTTGAAAAGTGTACTTCTACTATATTATAGCCATTCATGTAAAAGTGTGTCAATAAGAGGGGTCTTTATCGGGAATTTTAAAAATCAATTCGCCTTCTTTGGAGAAGAAATAGTTCGTGCGGGCAATCTCCAGCACATATTCCTCATTATTCAACAAACTGATCTCTTCCTTCAGATTCTGTTCTCTTTCCTCAAGATTGGCAAGCCTGTCCTCCAGCTGCTCATGTTGTTCCTTTTTCTCCGCCTGCAATGCGCGCTGGTTCAAATGGTATGCAGTAAGGCTGCCGACAATCAGCATGACAAGCACAGAAAAAATACAAGCCGGCGCACTAGTCGCTTTTTCTTTCGCTTTTGTCTGGCTATGTAGGCATCGTACTGCTCCATGTAATTGGAATCCAGGCGTGTAACTGTTTTCTTATCTGCCGACACGAATCACTACCTCCTCTTTGACAGCAATTGCTTTATCCTTTTCCTGCATATATTCTCTATTTTACTATAAAATCCTGCAATTTTGTGTAATTTCTTTTGAACTGTTTGAGGAAGCATGCGATATACCAGCCGCACAGCCAGAAAAGCGGAACAGCGATTATTTTAACAAGCCACCGCAAAATTGTTGCCAGCGTACTCAAGATAAACACAGCAATGACCGTAATAAGCTGGAAAAGCCATTTCACCGGTATGATGACGAGCACTTGAACCGTCCGCTTGCAGAATCGGTAAGCAGCCGCCACCATCCGGATGATGTGTTCCAAGAATGCTTTGTATGGCCTGGCCGCTAATCCCTGGTACATGGAAAATCCGAGCAGGCAGGCCAAAAACACATAAAAGCGCAGTTCTCCACTGTTTACCCGGAATAATACATAATATAACAGCATCGTCTGGGTCAGCCAAAAACGATTTCCATGAAGTATTTCATGAATGGGCTGCTTTTCCAATGGATCGACAGGCGCCTGTATGTGTCCAGTATCATCCCAAGATAGAATCCGCCTGCAGTCATGGAAATCATCGTTAAGAACTGTACACTCAAAGTCATTTGAATAGCTTGCTAAAGAATCCTTTAGCTTTCTCCTGATGATGGTCATCAACATAGGAAAGCTCATATACTTTGCCTTTGATGGTAACCAGACCGTCACCAACATCCAGGTTCTGCATCTGCAGATTTTGTCCACGAATGATCAGATAGCCCATAACTGTTTCCAGCAGAAACTCTTCATTATCAAAACTGTCAACCTCTTTGACCCCAGTTATCTCCAAATTCTTCCGGTTGTTCATCTTGACGGAATGATCCTGCTCCGTGCGATTGACGGTATCATTTTGATAATAATTCATACACTTTCCCCTCCTTGTCATTACTACTCTATGAAAGGAGGGACAAGTATAGAACTGACTCAGTCCACTTTTTCTTCACTGATCACACGATATAACGAATCCGCCTCATCCTTATGAGCTGCATCCTTCAGTGATGTCACTTCAAGCGTTACAACCTTCTGGCCGAAACGGATGGTCATCTCATCCCCAACCGAGACGATAGATGAGGCTTTTGCCTTATTCCCGTTAATTGTGATGCGTCCTTGTCCGGCAACTTCTTTTGCCAGGGTTCGGCGCTTAATAAGCCTTGATACCTTTAAAAATTTATCGAGCCGCAATGCAATCACTCTCCCCTCTTGGCTTGATTCCAATAATAATCCATTTCCGCAAGTGATGTTGTTTGTATATCTTTTCCGTTATCCTTCAGCTGCTGTTCAACATAAGAAAATCGCCGAACGAATTTCTGATTGGTCTGATGCAGAGCGAGCTCCGGGTTTACTTTATAATACCGTGCCAGGTTGGCCAGTACAAATAAAACATCGCCAAGTTCCTCTTCGATATGCCGCTGATTGCTGACAGCCTCCTGCAATTCCTGCCATTCTTCTTGAAACTTGGTAAGAACATCCTTTACATCATCCCAGCCAAAACCAACTTTCGCTGCTTTATACTGCAGCTTAGAGGCCTTTGCCAGCCCAGGAAGACCAGCAGGAACACCGTCAAGTACGGATGTCCGCTGATGCCCCTTTTCTTCCTGCTTTAACGCATCCCATGTCTGATAAACGTCATCAACCGTCCGGGCCTCATGGTCAGCAAAAATATGCGGATGCCGGTGAATCATTTTTCCGTAATTGAACGGATGACATCATCAATGGTAAAAAAGCCATTGTCCGCACCGATCTGGCTGTGCAGCATGACCTGAAGCAATAAATCGCCCAATTCCTCGACAATACCATCATCGTCCTGTTCATCAATCGCTTCGATTAACTCATATACCTCTTCAATTGCATATTGCCTGAGTGTTTCATGTGTCTGTGCACGATCCCACGGACAACCATCAGCGCGCGCAATGCAGCAATCACCTCGCGCAGACGGGGAAACGTATGCTGCAGCATGCTGTCCGCCACAGGGGGAATATAAACCGATATCAAATTATGTACCTTATCAAAAGCACGGTCAAGTTCTTCCAGCCGAACCTGTGTCAACCGTTCCTGCTCACTTCCAGCCGCCTCTACAATACTGACTGGATAATCCGGGGGTAAATCCTCCAGCAGTTCAAGCTTCACATTGGATGCTGTGATCCGGTCATACACCTGAGAAATAATGATATGCTGCCGGTAATTTAGTGTGTTTCTATTAAAAGCTGTTCCTTCAGTGAACTGGAACCCGTCAACCGGATCTATTTTTAATACTGTAAATAGAGCATCGAGGTAACTGTGCCCACCTGTGATTTCAACCGGTATTTCTTCCTGATCAAGTAATCGGCTGACAGTCTCTTCAGCCAGCATCGGATGACCCGGAACAGCGTATATAACGGAACGAGTCCTAGCCTCATCCAGAAGTCTGTCCACGATAGACTCATAAACCGCAGCAAATTCATCCGATGCTTCATATAAGTCATCAAACGGTGTAAACACAACTCCTTCTTTTTGCAATTCCTTTACTGCCGGGTGGTCCATCGTCCGTACGAACACGTCTTCTTCCGCACGTATTAATTTCCGATAAATGCCGAGGGGCAATTGATCCAGATCACCCGCTCCCAGTCCAACAACTTTGATTGTCCTGTCCATTACGAATCCCTCTCTTTATGTAGTCGTATCCACAATCCCGCTAACGGAAGCATGGATAAATCTGTTTTACGGAAAGCTCCCTGACGCAGAAGCAGTAGCAGGTAAACAGCTCCCCCAGTAACCGATATGAAAAGAACATACAACAACAGTCCGGCTCTGGAAATAATCGGCTCCATCAGCCAGTCCATCCCTGCTAAAAATGCAACCATCCCGGTTATCGCCAACAGCAATGCACGCCAATTCACCTGTTTTCCAAGTGCAAGCTGTGGCATCTTCTGTTTCAGGGTTATTAACATCAAAGCAGCAAGAAATGCCGAACCAATGACTGTTGCGAGAGCACTTCCAGTGATTCCTAAACGCGGTACGAGCATTACGTTACCCAGGACTTTTATGACAAACGCAGCCGCAACAAAAAACGCAGTCTGCTTTACATAACCAAGTCCTTGAAGAATCGACGCCGCTGTGATGCCGATAGAACTGAGAAGGATGGCCATCACAAGAATTCGCAGACTGCCTGTACCATCATCATTTTGGAAGAGAAGCCTGTTCGCCTCCGGAAAAATAACCATCAATCCCACAGTTGCACCTGCAGCAAGATAAAAACTGACCGCCAGCGCACGCTGAACTGGCAGATGGAGTGCTTTTGAATCTTTGGCTGTTATTTCCCCTGACACAGCTGGGAGCAGTGTTAGGGCAAACGATGACCCAAGCACAGTTCCAAGCTGAATTAGTGGCTGTCCGCGGTCAAATACCCCTTTTGCCGCCATGGCTTCCAATTTGGTCCATCCATCCGCAGTCAATCCTGGCACAAGGGTGAATGTATCAGCCAGTTGCATCAGAATGAGAACCGAGTGATTCATTGCAGCCGCAATTCCGACAGTCAAGAGCACGCCTGTATAATAACGCCAGGGAGTCCGTGCTTCACGTGCTGCCGGCGACCTGTTCCGAACAAAAACATGGTAAGAATGATAATAGCAGCCAGCATACCAGCCATGGATGCAATCACAGCCGCCTGTCCAATCGCATAATAAGAAACGGTACTTACTGAAATCCATACCGCCGCACCAATGATGAGAAAGACGCGAATAAACTGCTCAGCTATTTGTGAAAAGGCTGTCGGCTTCATTTGTCCGGTTCCTTGCAGTACCCCGCGCAGCAAAGCGGTAAACGGTACAAGCAAAAAGATGAAAGCAGCCAATCTGTAAACTCCTGTTAAATGCACATCCCCCACTAGTTTCGCCAATTCACCCGCCTGAGAAAACAGCAGCAGGAATACACCAGCCATCATGATAAACAGCAGTATAAACACCGGAGCATAAAAATGACGGAAAGAAACACCTCTTCCACGCGCCAGCAGTTCAGCCGTTATTTGGGAGATAGCGGAAGGAAAACCGTATAACGATAGTATGGTTACAATTCCCAAAAAGGGTATACTTGCTGATAAATATAGAAGCCTACATCACCCGTCAGGTTCTGCAGCGGTATCCGGTAACCTGCACTGAGCACTTTTCCAGCCAGCCCGGCCAACGTCAGGAGCAAAGCCCCTTTCATTACGTCCGTGTTATCATGTTCCTTCATTCAAAACGCCTTTCTCCAAAAACTTATCCGCAAGCCATTTTGCAGCTGTAGTACCAGCGTCCGGCCAACGATTCAAACACATTACCGATACAGTATAGCTATTTTATTATAGCATAGACGAGCATTGACAATGGAAGCGAATCGTCCGAAGAATCATCGCTAAAACGAAAAAAGTGCCCTATTTTCTCGTAAAATAAAGACACTTTTTCCATACAAGATACAATTGTTATTGATGGCATTTCATTTTCACTGCCACTATTCCATTTGTCTGGCCAGAAAGCTGGAGGCCGTTTGAACCGCCTTTTGTTCAGCATCCCCGATTTTATTCCCGTCGTTGGAAAACAGCATGACACATCCAATCGGATCACCATTGGCAATAATTGGGCTAATGCAATATGAATCAACTTGCTCATCTTGCCCTTGAATAAACTCGACCGAAGCTTGTTCTGTTTCATAGGACATTGTACGGTTTTCCATCGTGCTTTCCGGCTGCGAACCAATGCTTTTATTTAAGTAGTCTTTTCTGGATTCACCTGCAACAGCAATAATCTCATCCCGATCACAGATCAGTACTGGGTATTGGAGTGAATCAAACAATGCTTCTGCATATTCTTTCGCAAATGTCCCTAATTCACTGATTGGTGAATATTTCTTTAAAATAACCTCACCTTCACGGTCAACAAATATTTCTAATGGGTCTCCTTCGCGAATGCGCAATGTTCGTCTGATTTCTTTTGGGATGACAACTCTTCCTAAGTCATCAATGCGTCGTACAATTCCTGTTGCTTTCATTTGTAGGAAGCCCTCGCTTTCTGTGGTGATTGTTCCTGGTGTATGTATGTTTTCAGACGTTTCCTCTATGAGAAAAAAACACCAGTTGTGGGTTTAGTATGAAACAATCAGTGATATCTATACATCCACAGAAAACTTCTAGGCAGAAAATGGAATATGCCAGCCTTGAAGCAATTTAATTAATTAGCCGATACCATTCCGTCCCGGTCGACAGTGGCTAGTTCCCGGATAAACTGTTCAGCTTGTTCGTATCGCTTATGCTTTGTGTCACGAGTCCATGTCAGCATAATCTTTAATTTACTTCCTTCAGTCCCAAGCTGTACATTCCTGCCAAACTGATTGGCCTTTTCAAACAGCTTAGATCCATCAATCCTCTGACTGCGCTGCTCCTCAATCAATAATTCCAGTTTACCGGACTTCTCTGTGATCGATTCAACACGCTGCTGTTTCGCGTTGTATTTTAATGATGTGACGGTAAATAAGTTCGCCACTTCCTCCGGATAATCACCAAACCGATCCATTAATTCATCCCGCAAATCCGATATGTCCTCCGTGGAGGCAATAGACTGGAATTGTTTGTACATATCGACTTTTTGTTTTTCATCCGCAATATAGGCATCCGGTATATAGGCATCCAGCATAAGGGACAATTCAGGCTCAAATGCTTCTACTTCGTCTAGCGCCTTTCCTGCTTTGCGTACCTCAATCGCATCCTTGAGCATTTGTGAATACATGTCAAACCCGACTGAATCAATAAATCCATGCTGCTGGGCACCTAACAGGTTCCCCGCACCGCGGATGGATAAGTCACGCATGGCAATCTTAAAGCCAGATCCCAGTTCAGTAAATTCTTTGATAGCCTCGAGACGCTTTTCCGCCACTTCACTGAGCACCTTATCCCGGTGATACGTAAAGTACGCGTACGCAACGCGGTTGGAACGGCCGACACGTCCACGCAACTGGTACAACTGGCTGAGGCCCATTCGGTCGGACTCATTGACAATCAGCGTGTTTACATTTGGTATATCTACACCTGTCTCAATATGGTTGTACTAACGAGAACATCGTATTCTCCGGCCAGAAAGGCAAAATAATATTCTCTAATTCCATTTCATTCATCTGACCATGGGCAACTGCAATCCGCGCATCATCAACCAGCATGCCAAGATCACGTGCAACCTTGTCGATATTATCCACCCGGTTATGGAGGAAAAACACCTGACCGCCACGTGCCATCTCACGTTCAACCGCTTCTCTAATGAAGATGGGATTATATTCCATAACATACGTCTGAATGGGGGAAACGGTTCTCAGGCGGTGTTTCAATGACCGACAAGTCACGGACACCGAGCATAGACATGTGCAACGTTCTTGGAATTGGCGTTGCTGTCAGAGTAAGGACATCGACATTGGATTTAAGCTGTTTAATCTTTTCCTTATGCTTGACACCGAATCGCTGCTCTTCATCGACGACGAGCAGTCCCAGATCACGATAAACGACATCTTTGGACAGCAGACGGTGCGTTCCGATTACGATATCCACCTGCCCTTTACGGAGTCCTTCCGTTGTCTCCTGCTGCTGTTTCCTCGTCCGGAATCTGCTTAACATGCCGATATTGACCGGATAGTCCTGGAATCGTTCCTGAATCGTTTCCATATGCTGTTGTGCCAAAATCGTTGTCGGTACAAGAATGGCCACTTGCTTTCCATCTGCAATCGCTTTGAATGCAGCACGAATCGCCACTTCCGTCTTCCCGTATCCAACATCTCCGCAAAGCAGCCGATCCATCGGGCGTTCCCGTTCCATATCATGCTTGATTTCAGCAATACAACGCAACTGATCCTCAGTCTCCTGATAGGGAAAAGCTGCCTCGAATTCATGCTGCAGATCCGTGTCTTCACTAAACGCATTCCCTTTTCTCGCCTCACGCTCCGCGTACAATTTGATAAGGTCATCCGCAATATCCTCAACATTGGACTGCACTTTTCGTTTTACTTTCGTCCATTCACTTCCACCAAGTTTATACAGCTTTGGCTCTTTGCCCTCGGATGCAACAAATTTCTGAACCAAATCTATCTGATCAATCGGTACGTAAAGCTTATCATCACCTGAATACCTGAGCAGCATAAAATCCTTGTGCAAATCATTCACCTTAAGCGTCTCAATGCCAAGGTATTTACCGATGCCATGGTGGGCATGAACGACATAGTCACCTGCTTTTAACTCCTGATAATTTTTAATGCGCTCCGCATTTGACAGCTTCTGTTTCTTTTTACGTGGACGCTTTGTTTTCTTTTTAAACAGTTCATTTTCTGTAATGAGCACGAGTTTATGCATCGGAAATTCAATACCATTGCTGATATTCCCGACCGTTATCACTGGGCGTTTAACAGGCAGTTCCAGCTCACGCACAACATCCGCCTCTATTGCATAATCCATGAAAATGGACTGAATCTTTTCGGCACGCTCTTCATCCGGTGCAAAAACAACTACTGAAACTCACCTTTTTCCCACCGCTGCAGTTCATTTTTAAATAAGTGCATCTGTCCATGGAATTCCTGCATGGCCCGCGCCGACAAGTTAACAATGTTTTGTGGATGCGTATTGGGAATATGGCGCAAAAAAACAGACATATAGAGCCGCTGCTGATGCTGCATGCTAGCCCTCACTCTATTCCAGTCATAGGAAAATGTGCTGTCTCTGACCATTGCATTCGTTTCCAGTAAGCTGCTGTACCACTCCGCTTCTTCTGTATCCAAATTAGCTGCAGTTTCTTCAATCCGGCTCATTTCATCCATAATGATTAGCCCATCAGAAGGAAGGTAGTCTAGCAAACTAGCCGGATTATCATAAAGAAAACCAATATACTTGTATAGTTCCTGAAAATGTTCCAGGTTCTTCAGCCTGTCAATATCCGGCTCAATAGTCTCTGCCAGTTTTTCTTTCGCTTCTGTCGATGTCAGCTTTTGCAGCGAGGAGGCCAGTGCTTCTTCCAGACGATTGGCAGCGGCCAGTCTGTCCTCATTTGTCAGAAGCATTTCGGTTGCAGGCCCCGCCGTGATCGATGACAGCTTTTCCAATGATCGCTGTGTTTCCGGATCAAACTGGCGGATGGAATCTATCTCATCATCAAACAATTCAATCCGGACCGGCATTTCTTCTGCTACTGGATAAATATCTATAATACCGCCGCGGACACTGAATTCACCCGGCGTCCCGACCATGGACACCCGCTCATATCCCATATCAACCAGTGATGACAGATAAGCATCCAAATCAATAGCCTCTCCGGAAGAGAACGGAAGCTGGTAGGCCGCCCAGTAATCTGTCGGGGGGAGAATCCGCTTCAGTGCTGCCACCGGTGCAATTAGAATTCCGGACTTCTTCTGTGACCATTCACTTAATGACTCAATCCGCTGCCCTCGCAATTCAGGGCTGGCTATGGCAATTTCTGATGCAATCAATTCGTTGACAGGATACAAATGAACATGATCATCCCCAGCCAACTCTGTCAGATCATCATACAACTGCTGTGCCTGCACAAGCTGGTTCGTCACAAGCAAAACTGGCCTGTGCAGCGATTCGTTGATGACCGATACAAATAAGCTCCTCGCCGAACCTGACAGGCCGGCAACCAGCTGTTCTTTCATACCATCTGAAATGCCACTAATAACAGATGCTACATCTTCTTTTGATTGTAAAAATGCATGAATACCCTTCATTATTCCCCACCTGCTCACGTGCAAAAATGCTCTGATTGCAGACGGGGCACCTTAAAGGCAGCATGCCGTTCTCCTTCTCAAAACGGCACCCGGACTATGGGGCTTCCCGCTACCAAGCAATCAAAGCTTCTTACAGCATGTATGTTATTGTATAAAATGATCCAATTCATGATACTGCGGATTTTTCCCCAGTGACTCTTCACAGCTTTCGCAAATAGACTTAATTTGTATATCGCCATTTTCCTGATAATTAACCATATCCTGTCTATCTTCCACGGATAACTGATCCAGTCCCAGCATGGACGCATCAACCATCTGCTGATCCAATTGTCCAATCTTATGCCCGCAATGCCTGCATTGATAGATAATCGGCATAACCATACCTCCTCGAATAAACATAGGGTATCCTAAAGTTTATCCGAAAAGCGTATGATTATACTATATGAGGTTGTTCAAAAAGTCCGAAATAACACTTCGGTAGACCTTAGCCGGCTGGTCCTTTTTATCCTCCTTTTTGAACACTATATGCAGTTTTAACGGTTAAATTCATTCATTACTTCAGGAAAGGACTTTTCCATCCAAGCCTCACAAGCTTCCGCTGCTGTTTTGACGCTCCGTTCCGCATCATGCTTTTCTTCCTTAGTAAACGGCCGCAAGACATAGTCAACGACTGGCATGGCATTCTGTGGTCTTCCAATCCCAATCCGTAAGCGCTTAAATTCTTTTGTGCCCAGATGATCGATGGTCGAACGAATACCATTATGGCCGCCATGGCCGCCTTTTTCGCGCAAACGGACTTTTCCTGTGGGCAGATCAAGGTCATCATAAATAACCAATACATCCTCCGCACGAATATTATAGAAATCAGTCAGTGGCCGGATAGACTCACCAGAAAGATTCATGAATGTCTGCGGCTTCAGCAGGATTATCTTTTCGCCATTAACCGTCTCCACAGCTGACTGGCCGCTGAATTTATCCTTTTTTACTTTCCAGCCATTTCGCCTTAGCAGTTCATCAATCACCATGAATCCGACGTTATGCCGGGTTCCGTCATATTTTTGCCAGGGTTTCCCAATCCTGCGATACATTTCATTTCGTTTCTTCCTTTGCTGATTAGTATTCCTTTTTATTACCGGCTAGAACGATTAGAAAAACCTAGGTCTAGTCTTGTTATATCGCTAGTGCCGTCTGACGTTATAAAGCAAAACCCCCCTATCCCGGTAGGAGGGTTTCATATGCCTCTAGGTCTATTCCACTAGAGAACTTGCTTTTATAGCCTTATTCCTCGTCCTTACCGTCGGCACCGACCAGTTCCGGTTCAGCATCTTCGTCGGATGCCTCGTCCGTTTCACTGACAGTATCTGGCGGTACAACTGTAGCGATGGTCGTGTCTTCCGTGTCAAGGAATTCATATTCTGCTGCTTCCGGCAAATCGGCAACCGTAATGGTATCACCAATTTCCAGCTTCGTTACATCAACAGTAATCGCTTCCGGAATGTCAGCAGGCTTCGAGCGCACTTGCAGCTGATATAAAGGTTGCTGCAGTACACCGCCATCTTTCGCGCCCTGCGCCTCGCCTTCAAGGTGCAGCGGTACTTCAACATCCATTTCCTCTGCCATATTAACCATGTAAAAATCAGCATGCAGCAATTCATCTCTGAGCGGATCCTTCTGATAGTCATACAGCATGACATTGACCGGCTGCTCTCCTTCAATATCAAGTGACATAATCGCATTTATGCCCTCGTCCCGGACAGTTTTGACTAATTCGATGCTGTTGACCGATATCGTCTTTGACTCTTTATCCTTCCCATAAACAACCGATGGGACATAGCCACTTTCTCTTATTTGTTTCGTTACCGATTTGTTAAGGTCTTCCCTTTTTTCTGCTTTTAATGTTACTGCCATTTTCATCACCCTCCATTAGTTGAGAACCTACTTGTACTCAAGTTTATTGATACGGTAAATATTTCAGTAACAAAGGTTGCACTAACACTCTCTATTAAAACACATTTTAAACCACTATACAAAAATACAGCTGCTAATCAAACAGGATGCTGACCGATTTCAATTCATGTACACGGGTAATTGCTTCGCCTATTAGCGGGGCAACAGATAATTCGTTGACTTTTTCACTCCGCTTCTCATCCGGGAGCGGAATGGAATTGGTCACAACCAATTCTTTGATTTTCGAGTCATTTATCCGTTCCATTGCCGGACCTGACAGTACCGGATGTGTGCAGCATGCATATACATCTTTAGCCCCGTTCTCAATCAGTGCATTTGCAGCCATTGTAATGGTCCCTGCTGTATCAATGATGTCATCAATAAGTATGGCCGTTTTACCTTCAATGTTACCGACAATATTCATTACTTCTGCAACATTCGGACGCGGCCTGCGTTTGTCAATAATTCCGATTGGTGCTTTAAGACGATCAGCCATCTTTCTGGCTCGTGTCACACCGCCATGGTCCGGAGAAACAATAACTACATCATCAAAGTTTTTCGCCTCAAAGTAATCTGACAAAATCGGTACACCCTGTAAATGATCGATTGGAACATCAAAGAATCCTTGAATCTGCGGCGCGTGCAGGTCAAGGGTAATCACACGGTCGGCACCGGATGATTCGAGTAGATTGGCGACGAGTTTAGAGGTAATCGGCTCTCTGGACCTTGCCTTGCGATCCTGTCTGGCATAACCATAGTATGGCATCACGAGATTAATGGACCTCGCTGACGCACGTTTTAGCGCATCAATCATAATCAAGAGCTCCATCAGATGCTGATTGACCGGTGATGAGGTGGACTGAACAACGTACACATCACAGCCACGCACACTTTCCTCAATATTAATTTGAATTTCACCGTCACTGAATGTTTTGACCGTACACTTGCCCAATTCTGTTCCAATATGATTAGCGATGTCCTCAGCCAGTTCCGGATTGGAATTTAACGAAAACACTTTCAAAAATGGATCTTTATAGCCAGACGCCATGGAAAAACCCTCCATTAATCTTTTTTGATTTTTGATTCTTGATGCATATCCTTCTTTATTCGTCTGTCTTGCACGGGCAATTGACAATGAATCCCCGGGCACATCATTTGTGATTGTCGATCCTGCGGCGACATAAGAGCCTTCCCCTACCGTCACCGGAGCAATCAGATTGGAGTTACAGCCGATGAATGAATCGTCCTCAATGGTTGTTAAATACTTATTGTTTCCATCATAGTTAACTGTAATCGTTCCGCAGCCAACATTGACATTACTGCCAACTTCAGCATCCCCGATATAGCTCAAGTGGGACACTTTGCTATTATCTCCCAGGGACGATTTTTTCACTTCCACAAAGTTGCCGATCCTTGCTTCACTGCCAACCGAAGTCTCCGGCCGGATATGAGCATACGGCCCAACCTGTACCCGGTCGCCAATTCGGCTGTCTTTAGCGACACTATGCCGAATGACAGTAGATTGTCCAACAGAACAATTGTCAATTTCTGTATACGGCCCTATTTCGGCGTCCGTTTTAATGGTTGTCTTGCCTGTAATAATGGAACCGGGGTGAATCAGGACATCTGAATCAATGACAGCTTCCAGCCCAATGTATGTGTTATCCGGATCAATAAGTGTTACACCATTTTGCATATGGTTTTCATTAATGCGCCGTTGCATCACTTTCTCGGCGCGGGCCAATGCTTTCCTGTCATTGATCCCCCATAGTTTCTTCAAGTCGAGCGTCTGAAAAGCACTCACTTTTTCACCGCGGCTTTGCAGAATTTCGATGACATCCGGCAAGTAATACTCACCTTGTGCATTGTCATTCGATATGTGCTGCAGTGCCTCAAACAGTGTTCTGTTATCAAACAGTATGTTCCTGTATTGATCTCGTCTACTAGACGTTCACTATCCGATGCATCCTTCTGTTCGACAATCCGCTCTACTTCTTTTTGTTCATTACGAATAACCCTGCCGTAACCTGCAGGGTTGAGAGCCTTAGCTGTTAAAATTGTCGCCTTGGCACCTTCCTGTTCATGATGCTCGAAAAGCGTCTGGTACGTTTCACTTGTAATCAATGGAGTGTCTCCACATACGACAATCGTCGTTCCGTCCTTATCTTTCAGCAAATCTTCCGCCTGCAATACGGCATGACCTGTTCCCAGCTGTTCTTCCTGCAGAACCAGCCGGCTTTCATTACCGATGTACTCGGCCACTTTATCAGCACCATGGCCTACAATCGTTACCATTTCATCGGGGCTCACTGCACTCAATTGGCCTGTCACATGCTGCACCATCGGACGCCCGGCAACCGGATGAAGCACTTTATACAGCTTGGACTTCATTCTGGTCCCCTGTCCTGCAGCAAGGATTACTGCATATCGTTTCGCCATGAAGAATCCTCCATTCTGAATATCCATTATGAATATATCTTAAAAAAGACGAATTTCAATTCATAAGCATAACAGGACACAGGGGAGAATAAGGACATTTAAAATTTTCACTTAACGCTAAAGCGGTTCTTAGAAAAGCGTTCTTAGCTTTCTTAGAACCCCTTAAGATTTGGAGTGCGATTAGCTTTTGTTCACTTGTGAGAAAGTATCTTATACCAAAAAAGAAGGCTAACCTGCCCGCAGATTAGACTTCTTGTTGATTGCAGTTTAGGAAGCACCAGCTTCTTCGTAATTTTCTTCTGTTTCTCCGACAAGATGATATTCTTCCAGGACGGCCTCCTGAATCTTGCCACGAGTACTGGAATTAATTGGGTGCGCAATGTCCCTAAATTCCCCATCCGGTGTGCGCTTGGAAGGCATTGCCACAAACAGGCCATTGTTTCCATCGATAACACGAATATCATGAACGACAAACTCCTCATCCATCGTGATTGATGCAATTGCCCGCATCCTTCCATCTGTGTTTACGCGGCGTAATCTGACGTCAGTAACTTCCATGATGTTTCACCACCTTTTACTTTTGTACTTACTATACATAATTCAACAAACTATAAGAAATCCTGCCTATTTTTTAAAAATTTTAAGAATTTGGATATAAAAAATCTTTCCCTTTTCGGAAAAGACCTTTTACCACTCCGATACAAATATTCCCGGGAGCAACTGTTATGCGCTGATACTTCCCATCCACATCCGTAATCTTCACAAGTGATTTATAGTGATCAACCACCCGTTCATCTTCTTCATCATCCGCCTCAGCAAGCACACCGACTGCACTGACGTTGGCTTTGAACTCATTCAACAGACTGATTATGCCGTTGATCGTTCCGCCAGCTTTCATGAAGTCGTCAACTATACAGACATTGGCATTCTCCTGCAGACTCCGTTTCGGCAGCACCATTGTCTGAATTTTTCTAGACGAACCTGATACATAATTAATACTTACGGAGGACCCTTCCGTTACCCGCGGTCCCTTCTAACAATGACAACTGGAACATTTAAAACAGAAGCCACCGCATAGGCAAGCGGAATTCCCTTTGTAGCAACGGTCACAACGACATCAATATCCGCACCTGCAAAAGCTGATGCCAACACCCGCCCGACCTTACCGACCATTTTCGGATCACCTAAAATGTCACTCATGTATAAATAACCGCCGGGGGAGAATGCGTTCAGGATCTTCCAGCATATCGCACAGTTCCCTAATAAAGGTCATGCTGTTCTCCTGTGAAAATTCTGGTATGAATCGAACTCCGCCAGATGCACCAGGCAATGTCTGCAAATGACCAATTCCTTCGCCCCGCATACACGGTCCACAATGTCCAAGTCCTCACTGATCGAGGATTTTGCTGCACCATACCACTCACTAAAAACTGGGAGTGCTGTATGTTCCCTTGGGCTTTCCATAAAATAGTTCATCAACGAAACTAGACGTTCACTTCTTTTCATATAACCACCTCTAATAATACCCGAATATTATAAGATAAATATACCATTATTATACGTGTTCAGACAAATTTTTAGCGCTGATCAAGCAGCCGTACAATAAATACCTCATCACAAAACCGCGCAGTCCATTGTACACCCGCTTTGCCTTGCTGTATTGCCTGACGAAACCAGCTACTGTCGGACCACTTCCGCTCATGACTGCACCCGGGACGCCATTGGCAAGCATTTTTTCCTTTATCCGGCTCACCTCCGGATGCATCGAAAAAGTTACACGCTCCAGCGCATTACCAGCACTGGCACAGAGCCTTTGGAAGTTTTTCTCCCGCAAGGACTGAATAACCTCTTCTGTTCGCGGATGCTCCAGTTCATCCATGTTTACCCTGGGGAAAATATGCCTCGTGGATATTCCAATATCCGGCTTGGCCAGCACGACATAGCAGCCAGGCGGTGAGGGCAATAAACGAATCTTTTCCCCATGCCCTGTTCCAATGGCAGTCGTGCCGTAAATACAAAAGGGCACATCAGAGCCAAGGCCTGTCCCCAGTTCAGCCAGCTCAGCCTGTGAAGCACCGACAGACCACATTTCATTAAGGCCGCGCAAAACAGCAGCCGCATCACTGCTGCCACCTCCAGTCCCGCTGCTACCGGTATGTTCTTTTTAATGTCTATCCGGACCCCCCGCGTCAATTGATAGTGATGCTTAAAAGCCGCCGCAGCCTTATAAGCAAGGTTCCGTTCGTCATCAGGGACATACCGGCTGTCCGCCGATACCTCAATTACATCACGGTGAAGTTCCTGGAGCTCAACGTGATCAGCTAAATCAACACTTGTCATGATCATCTCCACTTCGTGAAATCCATCCTCACGCTTTCCCAGAACATCAAGGGACAAGTTGATTTTAGCCGGAGCCCGTTCAAATAAACCCATCGCCGTCACCCACTTTAATTAGAAACAGTCTTTTCGTAAAAACCCACGTACTTTATGAAAAACTATAACAGATTGTATCACATTCCAAAAGAAGCTTCGACTCAAAACGAAATTTAAGCGGCGGTGCTTCACCATAATTCCTAAAAAGTGCATTAAAAAGGCAAACCCATTCAGGGTTTGCCTTTTTGGCAGTTAAGAAAGTATGAACCCTTTCTTTCTGCATAAGTCAACTAGGGCTTTCGCCATTAAGGCTTGTACTCCATAAAAGCACAAATCAAATCCCTGCAGCGATAAGCCAAGTTTTTAAATTATTTCATCTGTTGCTCGGCCTTTTCAATTGCTCGTTTCACCATATTCCCGGCATCCTTCGCACGAATGCCGCCCCAGCCTTCCTGCTGCACTGTGTCGTAAAATCCTAACTCTTTAGCAATTTCTTCTTTCAGTTGGTCCGACATCGCTCCGCCTCGCCTAGCCAACAAAGAACATCCCCTTTCCTGAAAGAGTGGTTACGACACCTATAGTATATGAAAAGATCGAAAAACAAATTCCCGTTAAATTAATGAAAAGCAGGAAAAAGTTATGTCCGGCATATGTATTCTTTGCAGTACATCTTTTTTCGTCTAAAAGGAAAAACTGCAAATAAGGAAAAAGCAAGCAGCAAACGGTGTTTACTGCTCGGCAATCAATGCTCCTTCATTCATTGCTCCCTCATTCTGAAAGCTTAATTCCACTGTCTCTGTCAATACGTCCGCATAGCTGTAAGAAACACGTTCGAATGCATTTTCATCCTGGTCCAGTTCAACAATAAAACAGAAGGATATGTTTCTGCCAACACACCATAGCGTTCAATCGTTTTCCTTCTGCCGCCATTGGCTTTTAACCGCAGCCGCCTGCCGACCTGGCCTTCAAGACCTTGCTTAATTTCGATTAATGTTTTTGCCACTATACTCCACCTCACTCCCATTCATATTAGCATATGCTTGTTTAAAAGTCAAATAAAACTTTTAATTATACCAGCATAGCTTTTCGAATGTCAATAACAAAAACACTTTTCACGTTTATTATTACAAAAGTTAACAATTTATGTATGCGTTTTCAAATTTTGTGCATAAAAGGGGTTCTAAACCCGAAAATGGACAGGAACAAGGAAGCAATCGTTCCTGTCTATGGAGTAGTGGCAATTTCGTCAGCTATCTTCCTCGTCATCAGGTATATAAGGAACTCCTGTCCGCAGCAGCCCTCTTGTTTCAATGCCACCCATCCCCTTTTCACCGGTCATGGTGTTCCGGAGTGCATCCCAGACACCGACTTTTTCCATGAACGGGGTATAGGCAATCTTTGCAGCAATATACACTGGATCCAACGCATGAATATTAATGCGCAAAGGAGAACTGGCAAAATTCGCCCCTGCCCTAATAAGCGATTCAAAATGAGATTGACAGGCGCCTGCAAATATGACAAGTTCATCCAGATTCGGGTTTATCTCCCGGATAGCCCTGACGGTTTCTGCAAAAATATTTGGAGTTCCGGTATGCACGAATGTCTTTCTTCATGCCTTTATTACGGGAATAAGCATCATGACCAGTAATTACAACAATATTGGGCTGAATTTTCTCCACAAGTGAGCCAATTTCATGCGGCATGTCTTTTTCATGGATATGAACCCCATGAACCTGGAGACCAATCCGACTGTACAATTCAATGCACTTACGGAGGTACATACGGTCACCATCTATATGCAGCACTTTCGTCGGCAGCTGAAAAAAACTCTCCGTATACTGGTACCCATTTGTTGTCTGGTATTCACGCTTTTCCTTCATCAGCTGGTAATCTTGCCGGAACAAGCGATAGGAAAACTCCTCTTGCTCCTTCCTTTGCTTCTTCCGCTGTTCCAAATCTCTTTTCCCGACGTGTTCCAAATCATCCAATGAGGCATCTGCGACAAGACGAAAGTCCTCGCCATGCAACAGAGCACTATTACCGGATATGGATGCAATGCGGAACAGCAAATCATGCTTATGCGATTTTCGTGTTACCATCTCTCCTGCTGAAAAACTCATAAAGCCACCTCACAGCCTCTGATTGGATGAATCTCCCTATCTGTAGACTATGAAGGATGGACCTTTTCTGTGCCGTTGACGTTAGAAAAAAAACGGTTGCTCCAAAGCAAAAAAAGCGATTGCATATAGCAGGCAATCGCTTTTGATAATCAGTTTCTAAATTTACGGTAGAATGCATTAGCAAGTCCGGCAAATTCCTCCATTGTCAGGGATTCGCCACGCCTTACAGGATCTATACCGGTTTCATCGAGTACCGCCGTGATTATGTCCCTGTCAGCCCATTCACTGAAATGACGCCGCAAATTATTACGCAATGTTTTCCGGCGCTGTGCAAAACATGCCTGTACGAGTGCGAAAAAATAATCCTCATCATCAACCTCTACCGGTGGTTCCGTTTTTGGTCAGTTTCAGTACGCTTGAGTCCACATTCGGAGGCGGCATGAATACACTTCTTGGGACACTCATGACTACTTCCGCGTCCGTGTAATACTGAACCGCAATAGTCAATGAACCGTACTGTTTGCTATTCGGCTGTGCAGCCATACGCTGTGCAACCTCTTTCTGGATCATGACCGTAAAACTGGAGACCGGCAGCTCTTCACGCAGCAACTTCATTAGAATTGGAGTTGTAATGTAATAAGGGAGATTGGCAACGACATGAATAGACTGATTCGCATCAAAACACACATTCATCATTGCTTTCACATCAGCTTCAAGAATATCCTGATGAACCACCTGTACATTACCGCAGTTGTGCAAGGTATCATCCAGAATGGGGAGCAGGCGACTGTCAACCTCGTACGCCACCACTTTGTCGGCTGCGTTGGCAAGCTGTTCTGTCAACGCGCCAATGCCGGGTCCAACTTCAATTACTCCGGATGTTTCGCTGATGCCTGCTTCCCGTATGATATTCTGAAGGATATTGACATCAATGATAAAGTTCTGTCCCAAACTTTTTTTAAACGAAAATCCGTACTTATGGAGTATATCAGTTGTTCGCTTAGGTGTTGCTATTGGTTTTCCGTTCATCGTCTTCCTCCTGCAATACCTGGTTCATCGCCTGATTAAATTGGCCTTTGGAAATACGAAACATGGACAGACGCTTCAGCAGTTGCTTGCCGTTCGTGTGGCCAATTTGCAGCAGTTCACCAAGACGTTCCCGCCGGGCTCCTGCCTCCGCGCTTCCAATCAGTCCTGCTGCAATCAAGTCTTCCCTATTAATCTGCGCCGGTTCATCTCCGGCCAGTGTATACACATTACGCAAAGCTTGCCGGAGCGCTTCCGGTGAGGCATGTTCTATCCCCAGACTGTTATCATGGTCATTTTTCGCGCGGGCATCATCCCGCTGCAAAAATGCATGTTTGCAGCCTGGAACAGCATGGTCAATAATATGGCGTATCCGGCTGCCCGGATGGTCCGGATCAGTAAAAATAATGACTCCTCGTTTAGCTTGTGCATGCCTTATCTGTTTTATGACTGCATCATTAACAGCCGACCCGTTCGTTTCAATGGTATCTGCATCGACGGCCTGCTTTAGTTTCGCTGTGTCGTCGCGCCCTTCTACAACGATGACTTCTCTAATTTTCACATGTATTCCTCTTCCCGAATAATAATGCTCCTGTCACTATACCATGACAGGAGCTGTTTTCCTATTTTAGTCGAGTATTTTAACTTTAACGGTTTTTCGTCCAAAATTCAATGCCGCTGATTGACTTGAAAAATGGAGATCAATTCGGTTTCCGGCAATTTTTGAACCAGTATCCCCAGCAATTGCCGTGCCATAGCCTTCCACCCAAACCTTCGTGCCCAGTGGAATGACACTTGTATCAACGGAAACAACTTTTGTTCGGGTTTGCCTTCAAATTAATACCAGTAGCTGTAGTACCCGAACAGCCATCACAATTAGCTGAATAAGCAGTGGCATTCATATACATTACCTTACCGCTATCGCTGTCGCTGTCATCAGAATCGTCACCAGAGTTGCTCGTATTGGACAGCGTCTTCAGATTCTGCTCTTTTTCCTTTGTACCGATTGCGACAACCCGGTTTTTGCTTTCGCGTCTAACTGTCTTATCAACCAGTTCCCGGTCAACCTCTTTGCCGTTTTCTTTCGTTACTTTGTATTTTTTGACCACCAAACCTTCTTTTCCTTCAGAAATGACATTTTGCTTTCCTTTTGCCAGACTGTTGTCTTTTTGTTTTTCTACTTGGTAATCAATGGTCTCTTCTACTTTATCCGTCACTTTTTTAATACGGGTGATGGTTACTGGTGTGTCTTTTTTAACCTTTTTATCTTTTGCTGGTTTAACTTTATCATGATCTTTAAGTTTGATGTCTTCTTTGTCCAGAAGTTCCCCGACGGTTCCGCCATTTACCCAAATTTTTTCCTTTTCACCGCCGTCATTGACAGTCACCTGAAATGCTTTATCGATGGCAAGCGTCATACCATCCTCAATCGATTCATCCTTGGCATGTGACGTCTCATCATGCTTTGTCACTTCAATGCCTTCCTCATCAAGGAATTTCTTCACGGTATCCATTGTTGTAAAATAACTTTTTTCATTCCCATCGACTGTAACGGTAACCTCACTGGCTTCATCGTATGTAACGTTCATATCATTTTTCAGTGCTGTGTTTAAATTATGGTTTAGTGCGTCATGCTCTTCATAGGTAATCCCTGCTTCGGCAAGTAATTCTTCAACGGTGTCTGCATGGGTCTTGACTGTTTGCTTTTCCCCATTTTCCGTCAGTGTCACTTCTGCTTTTGTTGTTTCGAAAATGACGAATCCGGAAAAAGCAATCAGTGCTATGATACCTGCACCAGAGAAAATCTGTTTCCAGGTCAGTTTTGGCAAAAGCTTTGAAAATATTCGCATGCTTCTTTGCCTCCTTTCACCGCGACTTTGATTATATTAACAGACCTATGCAATTGCAACGAAATTCCGTTTACGTTTCCTTTACAGTTGGATTACAAATGATGACCACTTTGTGACAACCTTTCTAAAAGGTTGTCATGGCAGTACGTACAGCCACAAAAAGAAGACTGACAATTGCCGTCAGTCCCATCAGATTATCCAATTTCCTATCATTTATTACACGCATTTTACAACAATCTTCACGCGTTATCGCCAATTTTAAAGAATGTAAAGGCATTTTCTGTCGTTTTTCTACTTAATTCATCGAATGGCATATCCCGGAGTTCAGCAATCTTCTCGGCCACCAGTTTAACGTAAGCAGGCTCGTTGCGCTTGCCGCGGTTGGGGTGTGGTGCCAGGAACGGAGCATCGGTCTCCACCAGCAGCCGGTCAAGCGGAACCTCGACAGCCACATCTTTTGGCAATGTTGCATTTTTGAATGTGACTGGTCCGCCCAGCGATATGTAAAAATTCATATCGAGGAAGGTCGGCACATGTTTGGCATCGTCATTGTAGCAATGCATGATGCCACCAACATCCTTGGCATTTTCCTCTTGCAGTACTTCAATAATATCCACCGTCGCTTCCCGGTTATGGATAATAATTGGCATACCGACCTTTTTGGCCAATTCAATTTGTTTGCGGAAAACATCTTTCTGCACATCTTTCGGTGATTTATCCCAATGATAGTCTAATCCCATTTCACCAATGGCCACCACTTTCGGATGTGCGGTCAGCTCTTCAATCCATTCCAGGTCCTCATCTTGCATATCAATGGCATCAACGGGGTGCCAGCCGACAGCGGCATAAATTGTTTCATTCTGTTCGGCTAGTTCCAATGCCAATGGGATAGTCTCCCGGTTAAAGCCGACCACGACCATGTATTGAACCCCAGCATCAAACGCACGCTGGATGGTTTCCTCTCTGTCTTCAGCAAATTGCTCCACATTCAAATGCACATGTGTATCTACTAACATACGATCACTCCTGTGATAAACGGATTTAACATACTTACAGTAACAAATTGTTGCTTCCTAAACACGCAGTGAAAATAGAAAAATCGGCAATACGGCCGATTTTTCTAAGGTTGGTTCAGGCTTATTTCACGACAGATCCATTCGGCAATGATTGTTCAACAGATGCCAGCACGAGCTGTCCTTGGTTGTCTTCTCCACATAGAATCATGCCCTCGGACATTTCCCCACGCAGTTTGACCGGTTTCAAATTGGTTACGCAAATGACTTTGCGGCCAATAAGGTCTTCCGGCTGATAATGTTCCGCAATGCCTGATACAACCTGGCGCTTATCCGTTCCGACGTCCAGCTGTAATTTCAGCAGTTTTATCGGTTTTTTGACTGATTCCGCCTTCATGACTTCAGCAACGCGCATGTCCAGTTTCATGAAATCATCAATAACGACTTCTTCTTTCTGTTCCGGAACCGGTTCCTGAGGCTCCTGCTCCTCTTTCTGTTTCGGCTTTTGCATCATTGCCTTGATTGCCTGGACTTCTTTATCAACATCAAGACGAGGGAAGATTGGGTTGCCTTTTTGGACTGGTTCGCCTTCCTTCAGAACACCGTCGTCACGGATGCTGTCCCATGCCTTAAGTGATCCGTCCTGAATTCCAATCTGGCGGAAGATTTCGTTAGGCGCCTCTGTCAGAAATGGCTGCAGCATAACCGCAATTTTGCGCAATGATTCGGCAAGATGTGCCATTACATTGCCGAGGCGTTCATTGTTTGCAGCATCCTTAGCCAGCTTCCACGGTTCCGTTTCATCAATGTATTTATTGGTACGGCTGATCAGCTGCCACAAAGACGAAAGAGCGACTGAAAATTGCATGTTGTCCATCGCGTTTTCTACTTTTTCGGCCGTTTCTTGCTGCAAGTTTTCCAGCGACCTCTCCACTTCAGTTTCTGCCGCTTTGTAGGCAGGCATTTTGCCGTCAAAGTATTTGCTGATCATCGCAATCGTTCTGTTAAGCAGATTGCCAAGATCATTGGCAAGATCATAGTTCGTGCGTTCCACAAATCCTTCCGGCGTGAAAACACCATCCGATCCAAATGGCACCTCGCGCAACAAATAGTAGCGCAATGCATCAAGGCCATAAACATCGATTAGCTGGACCGGATCGACAACATTGCCTTTTGATTTGGACATTTTACCATCTTTCATCAAAATCCATCCGTGTGAAAAAACCTTTTTCGGTAATGGCAGATCAAGTGCCATCAGCATAATAGGCCAATAAATGGTATGGAACCGGACAATCTCTTTACTCATTAGATGAACATCAGCAGGCCAGTATTTCCGGTACCGTTCATCGTCACGAGACCCATAGCCGAGTGCCGTAATGTAGTTCGTCAGCGCGTCAATCCATACGTAAATAACATGCTTCGGATCGCCCGGTACTTTAATACCCCAGTCAAAGGTTGTCCGTGATACAGCCAAGTCCTCAAGACCTGGTTTAATGAAGTTATTCAGCATTTCATTTTTCGGGTTTCCGGCTGAATGAACTCCGGATTTTCCTCGTAAAATGCCAACAGCCTGTCCACATACTTGCTCATCCTGAAGAAATAAGATTCTTCTTTTACTTTTTCAACTGGCCCGCCACAATCCGGACAGGCGCCTTCATCAAGTTGGCGTTCTGTGAAAAAGGACTCGCATGATGTGCAATACCAGCCCTCGTACTCATCAAGGTAAATATCCCCCTGCTGGACAAGCTGGTCAAAGATCTGTCCGACTACCCTTTGTGCCGCTCCTCGGTAGTTCGAATAAAATCATCGTTTGTTATTTTTAATTTCGCCCATAAATCCTGAATGCCGCTGACAATTTCATCGACATACGCCTGAGGTTCTTTTCCTGCTTCTTCTGCTTTGCGCTGGATTTTCTGGCCATGTTCATCCGTTCCGGTCAGATACATGACATCATACCCGCGCAGCCGCTTATAACGTGCCATCGCATCACCGGCGACGGTTGAATACGCATGGCCAATATGCAGGTTGCCACTCGGATAATAAATCGGTGTGGTTATATAGAATGTTTTGTTATCGTTAGGCATAGCGTTCCCTCCTCCATCATGATTCCCATTGTAGCTTTTTTTAAAAGTTTTTCCAATCACGGGCTCCCCGGACACATGCAACTGACTTTCTATATTCCTAATACGCGCTATTTTACCAAAACGAACCAATTGTTTAGTTAATCTAATTTTCAAATTAATTTTTACACTTTGCACCATACTTATTGACACCTGTACAGAAGGTTGGTACGATATTCCATAAGTAAGTGTCGAAACGTGGCGAATATTTTTTAATGGGGAAACAATTTCCATGGTTGTTTTAAAAAAGAAGTTTAGAGGGGAGAATGGACTATGAAATCAACCGGAATTACACGGAAAGTGGATGAACTAGGCCGGGTCGTGCTCCCGATTGAACTGCGCCGTACACTGGACATCAACGAAAAGGATGAGTTAGAAATTTTCGTTGATGATGACCGGGTAGTACTGAAAAAACACAAACCAAGCATGACCTGTCAGATTACCGGGGGAAACATCAGATGACAATTTATCATTGGCCAATGGTCAAATTGTGCTCAGTCCAGAGGGGGCAAAAGCACTTATTGCAGAAATAGAGTCACGATTCGACCCGCAACCGGATTAAACAGCTAGAAACAGCAATTTATTTGCTGTGTTCCCATAGAATGTGCGAAAAGCGGCTGACGCATTGCCAAAACAACGTCAGCCGCTTTTTTTTGCTATTTACCCTGTTTGCGCAGATCTCCCACTTTTCCGTCCGGATGGAGCGTTTCCGGTTTCTGCTCAGCTGTCAATATGGAATGCCTGGTATACTTCACGCTTGGCAAGATTCCGGTCAGTGGCAGTACGTTTAATGGCGTCTTTGCTTGTTAGATCCTCTTCCTGTATGTAATGGGTGACGTGCTGGGCAATGGACATGCCGCTCCACCACAGATCATCCGCCTGTACCGTATCACTGGAGGCCCCTTCCATCACGAGGCAGCATTCCCCTTTCAGTTCTACTGAATCCGTCCATTCAATCAGCTCTTCCGCGGTTCCGCGGGCATATTCCTCAAATCTTTTTGTCAGTTCGCGTGCCACCGTGATCCGGCGATTGCCAACATGCATATGCAGTGCTTTCAGTGTATCTTTCACCCTATATGGCGACTCATAGAAGATTAATGTGGCCTGTATACTCTTTAGACGGTCCAGTTCTGCTTTCTTATCCTTCGTTTTGCGCGGCAAAAATCCATAAAACAGAAATTCCCCCGCCGCAAGCCCCGATCCAACAAGTGCACATAATGCAGCATTAGCACCGGGAAGAACAACTACTGGATGCTCTGCTTCTATTGCAGCCTGCACCAGTTCCTCACCGGGATCGGAGACAGACGGCATGCCCGCATCACTGACAACAGCGATCGATTCGCCTTTTTCCAGGCGGGCAAGAAGTTCTTGTCCACGGCTTTTTTTATTATGTTCATGGTAGCTAACGAGCGGTGTGGGTACATCGAAATGGCGGAGCAGTTTCCTAGTGTTCCTCGTATCCTCCGCAGCAATGACATCCACCTCTTCTAATGTTTTCAGCGCCCGCATCGTAATATCATCCAAGTTCCCGATCGGGGTAGGAACAACATAAACAGTACCGTCAGTATCTCCGCTAAAGCTCTTCTGAATTTGCATACTGCATCACTTCTTTCAGCTTCTCCCTTATCAACTTCACTTTTTCCTTGCGGGAGAGCTGTTTCACTTGGTATTCCTTCTTTAGTGCTTCTTCTTTGGTTGGGAATTTCTCTACAAACACTACCTGGAATGGCCCACGTCCCCTTGTATACTTGGCACCTTTTCCGTCTTCATGCATTTTCAGCCTGTTTTCCAAGTCATTGGTATAGCCGGTATAAAACGTGTCATCGCCGCATTTCAAAATATAAACGATATGCTCATTGTTTTCCATAAATGATTCCCTCGGCTTCCTTTGTATAAGTATTGTCCTCATGATAAATGTATAATGGTGGAAGAGTAGCAAGCCCTGGCTTTCCGTCTCTTGTCCCTTCAATCAGCAGCATATTGGCATCCCGCCCGTATTTCGGATAGACAAATTGAATCCGTTTCGGCTCAATCCGGTGCTGGCGGAACAATGCGATAATATCCACTAGTCTATCAGGCCTGTGCACCATCGCCACTTTCCCACCGGGGCGCACATGCAGCTTGCATGCTTTGACCACATCCTCAAGAGTACAGTACACTTCATGCCTTGCAGCAGTCAAATGGGCATTTGCATTATGCTCTGTTTTGGCAGGAGACCGAAAGTAAGGAGGATTGCACGTAACCACGTCAAATGCAGAGTGACCCAGCTCCGTCTTCATTTCCTTTAGATCGCCGTGAATCATCGATAGCCTGTCACCAAGCCCATTCAATTCCACACTGCGCTGTGCCATATCAGCGAGCCGTTCCTGAATCTCAACCCCGGTAATCGATGCATTCGTGCGCCGTGACAGCAGCAGAGGAATCACACCATTGCCTGTACACAAATCAAGAATATTGCCTTTTTTGATTGGTACATATGCAAAGTGGGCTAGCAGCACAGCGTCCAGGGAAAATGAAAAAACCTCCGGGCTCTGTATAATATGCATATCATCTTCAGCCAGCAAGTAATCAATTCGTTCATCATCATTTATTGCCTTCATTGTACTCATCCATTCATGCCAAGGATACAAAAGCTGTCCCTAAAGCATAGAGACAGCCTTTTGAACACGCAGCGACATCGCCATCATTTTGTTTTATTCAGAAATTCGAGACAGAACAGGCAGTCCTCTTCCCTTCTTGGAGTGCCAAAATGAACATTGCATATATGAAATCCCTCTTCATACAGTCTGGCCAGGTTATCATAGCCTTCCCCCGGTATGTCCTTCGTAGCATGACCCTGCTCTTTGTCATCCGGGACATCTTCCCCTGTTTGTTCCAGGCGATTGTGCAAATAATGATTCTCCATTTCCAGCCGGTGCTTTTCCTCAAGCAAATCACGCAATTTGCCCTTCAAATCACCAAGCTGTTCATACAGCTCACCGATTTGTGTTTCCATATCGGATACCTGGTCGAAAATTTGCCTCTTAGACACGCTTCCTCACCCCACTACTCTGTGGCTTGCGCTGCAATAATGCCTTCATTAATCATTTCATCTAATGTATATTCAATCACGCGTTCCTTTTCCGGTATTTCAATATGGATGATTCTCTCCAGAATGTTCAGCCCGACTACCTTCCATTTCCATATGGGGTTGTAATTTCTTCCCCCATGTCGGGCAGTTCACGTTTAGCAGTTTCGTAGTCATCGTTTTCGTATTTCAGGCAGCACATTAGACGTCCGCACAGTCCTGAAATTTTAGCCGGATTCAGTGACAAGTTCTGATCCTTCGCCATTTTGATGGATACTGGTTCGAAATCTCCTAAAAACGTGGAGCAACAAAGCAGTCTGCCACACGGACCGATACCGCCGAGCATTTTGGCCTCGTCACGGACACCAATCTGCCGGAGCTCAATGCGTGTTTTGAATTCCGCAGCCAGGTCCTTCACAAGATTGCGGAAATCGACCCGGCCGTCTGCTGTAAAGTAAAAGATAATTTTATTGCGGTCAAACGTAAATTCCACTTCGACCAGATTCATATCCAGTTCATGTTCCTTAATTTTTTGGGAACCTATTTCTATAGCTTTATCTGCAAGGTCCTGATTTTCCATGACCGTACGTTTATCTTCCTCATCTGCCAAGCGGATCACTTTCTTGAGCGGAAGGACGACATCCTCCTCGTCCACCTGCCTGTTCGTGATGACAACTTTGCCAAATTCGATTCCGCGGACCGTTTCAACCACAACATAGCTGTCGGTTTCTATTTCATTATTCCCGGGATCAAAATAATATATTTTACCCGCTTTTTTAAAGCGGACACCAATCACTTCTATCATTGTCTATCACCCCTGTATTTGAACGGTGAGCTGTTCCATCACTAGTGCTGGATTGACATTTTGCTTGAGTTTGCGTTTGGCATCCAGCAGTCTGTTCAGTATATCCAGCAATTTCTCCTGTGAAAAGAACATCACCAGGTTTTCCAGTTTCTCATCACCCTTTGAAAAATAATCAGGTCCTCGTCCTTGCCGATATGGCAGTATAATATATCTTTGAATGCCAAAACCAGCAAATCCAGCCCCTGTTCCTGCTGTGACCGTTCTTTGAAATGCGGCAGCCACTCGTGATGCAGAAACAAAAACAACTCGTCCGGATTAGCTGTGATTATTTCTATCAATTGTATCATTCGTTTTCGTGCCTGCGCAAACCAGTCATCTTCGCTCCACGCAATTGCTTCGTCCAAATTATTCGTTAAAGCACTCAGTAAAACAGCAGTTGGCCTATTGATACCATGCTCCACAAGCTGCTCCTGAAAAGCCTCCGGATGAAGCGGTTTCAAATCGATAACCTGGCATCGTGAGCGGATAGTAGAAATAACTGCCTGACTATTTTCGGTCAGCATCACGGCCGTCGTTTCTCTTCCCGGCTCCTCCAGAAACTTCAGAATCCGGTTGGCGGCGTTCTGCGTCAGCGTCTCAGCACCCTTGATCACATAAAACTTTCGATCTGACTCCAGTCCGGAATACATGAACTCCTTTTGCAAATGCTCTATCTGTTCTTTTCGTATGGATTGCCCGTCCGGTTCAATCCAATGGACATCCGGATGGTTCCCTGATTCAATCCGTTTACACGCGTGACATACCTGGCAAGGATCAGGGCCGGATCGATTCTGACAAAAGACAGATTTTGCAAGCAGGATTGCAATGGCGTCTTTTCCTGTGCCGCGCTCTCCCTGAAGCAGATAGGCATGGGATATGCGGCCCCTCTCAATACTATTGGTGATAATTTTGCTTGCCAGTGGCTGAATGACAGCTGCTTCCGACCATGTTTTCATTCGCTAGTCCCTCATTTATCAAACTACATGTACAGATTGACTAACAGATCTTTTACTTCTCCAATCAATCCGAGCAAATCGACGTTCTTTTCTTGATTCATGACCTCTTCCGTTATTTAATCAGTTTATTGTCGACTTCTTTTATAATTGCCAGCTTACGGTTATGCCCATCCATACTGAAATCATGTGACTTTTTTACATCAGGCCCTTTGTACACCGTTTTCTCCAGGAATGACTTAACGAGTCTTTTGAATCTCACCATGTCGCGGAATGACCGGTACCGGGCTAGTTTATCCCCTTGCGTTGTCTTTCATGAGCCGATCAAGTTCCTGCTGTTTCAGCCCCTGTGTCTGCGACTAGACGATCTGCTGAAAAGAAACATGCCTTTCAGCGGATAATGGCTGTTTTTGGCTGCCGTTTCGACTTGTGATTGTACATCCGTGCTCACTTTCATGCGATCATTCCTTTTCGATAAACCATCCCGGATGAACGGTCATTCAAAGTATCTCATCCCTTAAAACTGTAGAAACTTCTCGACGGGCATTATGAATACAGTTGCTCCGCCAACCTCGACTTTTACCGGTTTCGGGATGTAAGAATCAGCATTGCCGCCCATAGGTGAAATTGGCGCCACCATTTGCTCGCGCTTGGAACAGTTGTCCCTGATAACATCCAAGGCCTGGTCAACATACTGGTCTTCGCAGCCAATCATCAATGTTGTGTTCCCTTCTTTCAGAAAGCCACCAGTCGTTGCCAGTTTGGTTATCTTGAAGTTCTCCTCACCCAAGGCATCAACAAGGCGGTTCGTATCCTTATCCTGGACAACCGCGATAACTAATTTCACTGTTCTCCCTCCTCTGTATTCGTGTGTAAACCTGATAATAGCTCTTGTACGGCATCTGCCTTAACCTGTTCGTACGGCTGATCCGCATCAATAACCCGGATGCGTTCCGGTGATTGTGAGACAAGCCACTGATAGGCCTCATAAACCTGTTCATGGAACTGAATATTCTCAAGGTCAAGGCGGTTTCTTTCCCGGTTCTCATTAGCCTCAATGCGCGCCAGTCCTTTGCCCGGCTTAATGTCAAAAATAGTGTCATATCCGGGAAAGCATCCTGGATGGCAAACTGGTTAATCCGATAAACATCATCCACACCAATTCCTCGAGCATAGCCCTGATAGGCCAGACTGCTGTCAATGAATCGATCGCACAGGACAATTTTTCCTTTGTCCAGAGCTGGCAGGATCTTTTCCACGAGATGCTGCCGTCGCGCTGCTGCATACAATAGGGATTCCGTGCGCGCATCCATTGATGTATGGGTTTTGTCGAGGATAACTTGACGTATCTTCTCGGCGATTTCGATGCCCCCCGGTTCACGGGTGGTCAGCACATCATATCCTTTATCCGACAGCATGCTGGCTGCGGCTTCAAGAATGGAAGACTTACCGGCACCCTCCCCACCTTCAAATGTTACAAAATATCCATCCACGTTTGGTTGCTCCTTTATTCAAAAACAGTGATTCTACCAGTGATGCTCCGATGCTGGAACGAAACATTCTGCTGCAGCATTTCTTCCACTAGCTGAAGATGCCTTTCTGTGATCTTTTCGCCCTTCAGGATAATCGGAATTCCAGGTGGATAAGGTATGACAGCTTCTGCTGCTATATAGCCTGCCGATTGCTGCAAGGGTACCTGCGTTGTCCGGCGCTCTAGCATTGTCTGGTAGTCCAAATCAAGTTCTGTTAATTTTTCTGTAAATAAAACATTCATTTTCATTATAGCATGATTTGCCGTAAATTTTAATTGTGCACCAATTCGTTTGACGGCATTTTTTAGATGTGCTGTTTTGGTGAAAGGAGCTAGTCCGTGTACCATTAATACCTGATTATGAGTGGAAAGCTCCGGATAAATTCCTTCCCGTTCAAATGCTTGAGCCAGAGCATCACCAGTTAGACCACTTCTTGCCTGCAGTGTAATTTTCAGCGGATCATCCGACTCCAAAACTTCCCATGGCCCGTCCGCCAGTATACCCTTGAGATGATCAGCGCTTTCAATTACCAGATCGATCTCATGTTCAGTCATTCCCACCATGTGAAAACGTGCTAAATCCAATGATGCCATAATCGGGTACGACGGGCTGCTCGACTGCAGCATCTGTAAATAGTGCCTGATACGTTCAATGGCAATCCGCGGTGAACGGACGTGCAAATAGGATCCCATCGTCATTGCCGGAGCCATCTTGTGCGCCGACTGAACAACAGCGTCCGCACCTAATTCAAGTGCGGCTGCCGGAAATTTGCTTCCCAGCGGAAAATGAACGCCATGTGCCTCATCAACAAGCACTGGTACATCATATGCATGGGCAAGATCAATCATTTCTTTTAAAGGGAAGATTCCGCCAAAATAATCAGGATAGGTCAGAACAACGGCTTTCGCTTCAGGATGTTGCCTTAATGCCTCGCGTATAGTATGTATAGCCGGCGCAGTATAACGCCCTTTGGACTTATCAAATTCTGGTGCTGCGAACACGGGTCTGGCACCACTCAATTCCAGCCCATTCATAATCGACTTGTGGCTATTGCGCTGTACGATGATTTTATCCCCAGGGGAACAGACAGCCATTACCATTGCCAGATTGCCTGCCGTACTGCCGCCAACAAGAAAAAAGGTGGCATCCGCGCCAAAAAAAGCAGCTGCCAGGTCTTGCGCCTCTTTAATGACTTCATTTGGTGCATGCAAATCATCCAGGCCCACAAGTTCCGTCATGTCAATAGGTAGAACCGAACCAAAGAAAGACCGCGCCCGTTCTGGAAAAATCCTCCCGTTTTTATGTCCGGGCACATGAAACGAAACGGATTCACGGCCGGCCATTTGCTGCAGTGCATCATATAACGGTGTTTGTGTCTGGTTTCTTCTCATCGTTCATCCCCCCTTTGGTTATTTCTATTCTATTTCAACAAAAAGGCCTCTGCAAAAAAATTTGCAAGAGACCTTCAGTGATTGCTAGGAATATAGTGTTGGCTGATTAACATTTTTCAGTTTCTGTAGATAGTAACGGTATTTTTCTTCTCGTGGTTCTGTCTGGACCATGTTCGTCTCACATTCGCGGCAGATAAACATTTTATATAAATGAATACCCCGTTCCTTCTCTTCTTCACAGATTCCACATCGTTCCAACATTACTTTTGTTCCATCTCCCCACCTCCGTTAGCTTAGTATCTCCTAATCTAACGAATCGTATACATGATAATCTTGTAAATGTAGATTTTTAATAGAAAATACCCGCAAATTTGTATATACAGCAGTATATGCTGTGGGGGCTCTTTTCTTTACTGTTTCAGCCAACATTTGTGGGGAATATTTTTTTAAAAGACTGTTGCTTTTGGCGTCATTCTAAGAACCAAACACTTACTTAATAATTTCTATAAACCGCGACGTAACTGCTACGTTGATTTCCACTCCGGGCAGTCGCTTTCCGCGGGCAAATAACCGTCACGCTATGATGAATAAATGGATAGCGGCCAGTGAGGCCAGTCCAAATAAACCCAAAAATCCGGAAACGGCTGCCGTGAATAGATTAATTGGGATATGCAACCCAATCGCCCCACCAAACACATTAAAGAAAAACAGAAATAAAATGCCAATACCCATTTTCACCGTACTGTTTGCGATGAACCGCATTGGCTTCACAGGGGCACCTGCAAATAGCAAAATGACAATCAGCGCAACCATAATCGATATCACCAGTGTTGAACTCAATCCGAACACTCCTTTTCCTTGTCCCTTTCTACTTATATATGAAAAGGCGTGCGGAAAAAGAACTTCTTATCTATTTATTATATCGGATGGCACTAATTTTGCGCCGTTTGGCCTCCCGCAGCAAAATAAATAGTTTTCCCTGGCAATATTCTGCCTGTAAAAAATGTCTTCCGTCGGTTCAATGCTCTTCTCCACAATTGCCTGGATCTGCTTCCATTCATTCTCCAGGGCTACAATTGCATCCAGTAATTGTTCGTCTGCTCCCCGCTTTTTCTTTTTTCTCCTCATATCATCACCTGACCACGTATGTTAGAGGTCTCTTCTGCCTTCAAGGGCTTTGGACAGTGTCACCTCATCTGCATATTCCAAATCACCGCCAACCGGCAATCCGTGGGCGATCCGGCTCGTTTTAATACCTGAAGGCTTGACAAGGCGAGATATATACATTGCCGTTGCCTCCCCTTCAATATTCGGGTTGGTCGCGAGAATGAGCTCCTCCACCCCTTCATCCTTCAGTCTATTAATCAGGTCCGGAACATTGATATCTTCCGGGCCAATGCCATCCATTGGAGAAATAGCACCATGCAGCACATGATATTTCCCGTTGTATTCCTTCATTTTTCCATGGCTATAACATCTTTCGGATCCTGTACAACACAAATAATAGAACCGTCTCTTGATGTATCCTGACAGATTGCACACGGATCCTGGTCTGTGATATGGCCGCACGTGGAGCAATGTGTCAGTTCCCGTTTGGCATTGACCAATGACTTGGCAAAATCCAGCACATCGTCATCTTTCATATTCAGCACAAAAATGCCAGCCGGACAGCGGTCTTCGGACCAATCCCTGGCAATTTTGTGAAACTGTCAATCAGTTTGGAAATCGGTTCTGGATAATACATTCCGGTACCTCCTATTAGAAAAGCTCGAAGCTCACCCCCGCCTTATGGCAGGCGCCGAAGCTTTTCTTATAAGGTCAACAATCCTGTTTAAATTCCTACATTAGAACATTCCAGGCATATTCATCCCTTTTGTGAATTCTCCCATCGTGTCATTTGTTTTATCTTCAATCTGTTTAAGTACATCGTTGGTTGCGGCCAGAATAAGATCCTGCAGCATATCTACATCATCCGGGTCAACAACCTCTTCAGAAATCTGTACATCCGTTATTTCTTTTTTGCCATTTGCCACAACCGTAACCATTCCACCGCCGCTTGACGCCTCAAACGTCATTTCATGCAGTTCTTCCTGGGCTTTCATCATTTTCTTTTGCATCTTCTGCATCTGCTTCATCATGTTATTCATATTTCCTTTCATTGGAAACGCCTCCTTGAACTTAATCGGTTTTATTCGTGAATTTCCAGCAGATCATCGCCTACAAGCTTCCTAGCCTCTTCCACCAGAGGATCTTTCTCCTTGCCTTCTTCTTCTGCGGCGGATTGTTCCTGCCTGCTTATATATTCATTGCGCAATTCCTGCCAGTTATGCGCTGGAATTGGTATAATTGTCCAATCTTTACCTGTGACGCTTTTTAAAACAGACTCAACTGTTTCCTGGTTATCGAGGAATAAGGAACAATGAATTTCATATTTGAACTGAACGACCAGTGCCTCCTGTGATGCGGCGGCCGGCTTGCTGTCCTGGATCGTTGCGTGGGCAGGAGCACTTGCTGACTTTAGCTTTGATAAAAAGATGCCCACTGGGACTGTACTTCCTTCAGAAGCGGCCGTTCTGCTGCATTCAGCACACGCCGGATTTTTTCATATGGTATTGTGTAGCCATTTTTGGATGACCTTGGCCTTGACCGTTTGGGTTCACTTTTTGAAGGCTGCTGTTTGGCGGCAGGCGGTGCCTCTTTCAACGCATTCAGCTCTTTCTCCAAGTGTTGAATCTTTGTCATCAATTCCATGACTTTCTCCGAGTCCGGTGCATTTTGCTCTTGTCGTTCATGCCCCTTGTCGGCGATGGTCAGCAGAGCAATTTCAATGAATACTTTCGGGCTATTTGTCCACTTAATCTCCTGCTGACACTGGTTCAGATGAGTGATTGCCTCTTGAATCCAATTATTGGATACCTCACCGGCAAGCTGTTTAAACGGTTCGTCAATCATCGCCCTTTCCAAAATGCCTTCCAGAGAGGGGGCGCTTTTATACAGCAGCAAGTCACGCAAAAAATAGATCAGGTCATACACAAAACGTGCTGGGTCTTTACCGTTCTGAATCAAATCGTCCAGCAATGACAGTGCCCGCTGTACATCCCGCTGTTTTAGTGCCTGCACGATGTCCGTCAATAGCCCTTGTGCCACACCGCCTGTGACAGCCAGGACATCCTCCAGTTCAACGCGCTCGTCACTGTAGGAAATTGCCTGGTCAAGAATGCTCAACGCATCCCGCATGCCGCCTTCCGCTGCCAGTGCAACTGTTTCCAGTGCATCAGGTGATACACCTATATTCTCTGCGCTGACAACCGTCTGCATGCGTTCCACAATCGACTTACTCGTGATCGGCTTGAAGTCGAAACGCTGGCATCTTGACGCAACGGTCAGCGGAATCTTATGGGGTTCGGTTGTGGCAAGAATGAACACGACATGCTTCGGCGGCTCTTCCAGTGTTTTCAGAAGTGCATTAAACGCACTCGTTGAAATCATGTGCACTTCGTCAATAATATACACTTTATAAGGAACCGTACTGGAAGCATATTTTACTTTATCCCGTATTTCGCGTATATCCTCAACACTCGTGTTCGAGGCAGCATCCATTTCGATTATATCGGAAATGGAGCCATCCTGAATACCGCGGCAGGCAGCACATTCATTGCATGGTTCTTTCACAGGGGCCTTTTCGCAGTTAATTGTTTTCGCAAAAATCTTAGCCGCACTTGTTTTCCCGGTTCCCCGCGGGCCTGAGAAGATATAGGCATGCGAAAACTTCTCCTGCACAATAGCATTCTGCAAAGTTCTTGTAATATGGGTTTGTCCGACAACGTCCTGAAACTGTCTTGGCCGCCATACGCGGTATAATGCCTGATAGCTCATAATGAACGCTTCCCCTTTGTGGATTCTATTTAAATTATACTCGATTTAAGGGGTGAATGTGAACCTTTATGGACCATCAATTGAAAAATAGCTGCCAGCCGCAGAAAGTGCTTTTCTTTTCCAAGGAACGGAAAAGCAAGCTAACGAAGAAATTCGAAGCGTCATTTTTACTGGATTTTTGAACAACCTATTATATACGAAAAAACTGCACCAGCCCGCAGTACGGTACTGATGCAGCCTTGCAAATATATGTAACCGTGCACCCATCGTTGATCGGACGTCCCTAAGCGTTACCCAAGTTCATGGCTCAGCTCAGGCTTCCCCGCGGCACACAAGAATGACCACTTACTGCTGCTTCCTTCCGGATCTGACAGGATTCATGGGTTCCTGTTGCGCAGGACCTGGGCGTCAACACCAATCCCTTGGGGCAGGCCTTAAAGACGCCTGACCTCGAATGGGAATTCAGCCTCGCTATAGCGGATTGCGAGTACAGGGCACCGCTACCTCCCCGCCTAGCACGGCAATAATTATTATACGTACTATCTAAGCAAAATGCAATGAAAAAAACAAAGTGGATACATTTTACAGTACGCCAGAACCTTCAAACCCATTTGCAGGCTAAGTTCGTGATGCCTTTGAAAAAAGTACCGCCTTTTCTGCTTGCGATGGATAGCTCCCGAAGCTATTTCTTTTTATTCCCGCGCAATTCCCGGAAAAAGTCAGTCAAAAGCCCGCTGCATTCCGCTTCCAGAACGCCGCTGGTCACCGCTGCCTGATGATTAAATCGCTTATCGTCAAGCAGATTCATCAGTGTTCCGGCACACCCTGCTTTTGGATCCGGTGCACCATACACAACCCTTCCAATCCGTGACTGGAGTATCGCACCAGCACACATGGGACACGGCTCCAGCGTCACATACAGTGTGCAGTCTTCCAGCCGCCAGCTGCCAATTGCCTGATTGGCCTTTTTGATGGCGATAAGTTCAGCATGTGACAGCGTCGTCTGGGATGTCTCCCGGACATTATACCCTGCCGCAATCACGTTTCATCATGAACAATAATCGCTCCTATCGGGACTTCATTCATGGCTTTTGCCTTATTTGCCTGTCGGATTGCTTCCATCATATATGTAGCATCATCCATTAGCCGTAACACCTCACTTGCAGTCAGTATAACCCATTTTACCAGAATACGAACAGTATAATCGGTACATTGGTGGTATATCTGTCTTATGCCAGTCATAACGTGTAATAAGGATACAACAACTGAGGGAGGGAACTTTCGTGCAAATACACGTGGTACAGCAAGGGGATACACTGTATGCCATCGCCAATACATATGGCACCTCAGTGAATGAACTGATTGAAGCAAATGAACTGGATGCGCCCAATAACCTTGTTGTCGGCCAATCGTTGGTCATACCAATCGTCGGGCAATTTTACTTCGTCCAGCCCGGCGACAGCCTGTACTCCGTCGCCCAAAAATTTAACATGTCCTATCAGCAATTAGCTCAAATCAATCAATTTCCTGTCAATAATACCTTACCTGTCGGCTACAAACTGTACATTCCGGAACAGCCTAAACAGCAGATAACCGCCAATGCCTATATTGAACCATATGGTGACAGTGTTTCGGACACACTGGTGAACGCTGCAACTAAAACAGCACCATATTTGACTTATATCGCACCGTTTAGCTATCGCATCAGCCGGAACGGGACACTCACGCCGCCGCCATTGGATAATTTCCAGCAGATTGCAAATGAAAACAATACAGCAAGGATGCTTGTCGTTACTAACCTTGAAGGCGGTGAGTTCAGCAGGGAACTCGGACATATCATTGTTACCGTCCAAGCTGTGCAGAATACACTGCTCGATAACATTGTGAACGTTGCCAATGAGCAAGGATACAATGATGTCCATTTTGACTTTGAATTTTTGCCGCCGGATGATCGTGAAGCTTATAACCAGTTCCTTCGCAAGGCAAAACAGCGCCTAGCAGAAGAAGGTCTGCTCATGTCAACTGCACTCGCCCCAAAAACAAGCGCCGAACAGGAAGGAGCATGGTATGAGGCACATGATTATGCCGCTCATGGGGAAATTGCCGATTTTGTGGTGTTGATGACATATGAATGGGGATATAGTTATGGTCCGCCATTAGCCGTCTCTCCGATAGATGAAGTTCGCAAGGTAGTCAATTTTGCACTTAGTGTCATGCCTGCTAATAAAATCCTGCTTGGACAGAACTTATATGGCTATGACTGGACATTACCATATGAAGAAGGCGGAGATCCCGCTGAAGCAATCAGTCCGCAAGAGGCGATTAACCGGGCACGCATCAATAATGCAGCTATTCAGTACGATTCAGAAGCACAGGCACCATTCTACACGTATACCGATGCACAGGGAAAAGAACATGAAGTGTGGTTTGAGGATGCACGCTCCATCCAGGCTAAATTTGACATGATCAAGGAACTTAACCTTCGAGGAATCAGTTACTGGAAGCTTGGACTCGCCTTCCCGCAAAACTGGCTGCTACTGCAAGACCGTTTTAATGTGAAGAAATTGGAAGAATGATAAAAACCCCCCTCAAATGCCGTAGTTTTCGAGGGGGGATTTATTCCCGATTAGACCTTCTTCTTTCTCAATTGTTACCACTTCATGACCGGCATCCTTGAATGCCTCGGCTGGTTCTGTGTACTCGACGTCTTCAAACATGTCCGTCAGAACTGTCGCTATTTTCTTACCCATGTACGATCACCCCTCCCAGCTTTGGTAAATCCTGAACAGTTACCCTGCAATCCATATGCAAGGCAAAGCATGTTCCATCCATAATTGTAATACCAGGTCGGACTATGCGAACAACCAAACTGCTTGTCCGACCAATTCATGCTAAAAAGGCTGCCATCCGCAGATGACAGCCTCTAATTTTTTACGTTTCCAATGTTGACGTATCGCCGGTCGGTAATCCAAGTTCCCATGATTTCAGCAGCCGGCGCATAATCTTTCCGCTTCGTGTTTTCGGAATACCATCTTTGACTTCGAGTTGACGTGGTGCCGCATGCGCACTTAGCCCAGTTTTGACGAATTGACGGATTTCTTCAAGCAATTCGTCTGAATGCTTATATCCGTCATTTAGCGTAATGAAGGCTTTAACAATTTCTCCACGCTCCGGATCCGGTTTGCCGATAACACCAGCTTCTGCAACAGCAGGGTGCTCGATTAGCTTGCTCTCAACCTCAAATGGACCGACGCGCTCACCGGACGTATTGATAACATCATCCAGACGTCCCTGGAACCAGAAATAACCATCTTCATCCTTGTAGGCGCTATCACCGGAAACATACCAGCCATTGATGAAGTAGCTTTCGTATTTCTCCGGCCGTTTCCAAATCGTACGCATCATTGCTGGCCATGGCGCTTTAATAGCTAAATTCCCCATCTGATACGGTGGAACCTCATTGCCTTCATTGTCGACAATGGATGCTTCAATTCCCGGAATTGGTTTACCCATTGAACCAGGACGGATTTCCTCTGACGGTAGGTTAACAATCAGCTGCGCACCTGTTTCCGTCATCCACCATGTATCGTGAATCCGCAAATCAAATGCCTGCAGTCCCCATGTAATGACTTCCGGATTCAGCGGCTCCCCGACACTCATAATATGACGCAAGGATGACAAGTCATGGCTTTTTACCGCATCCTCACCGGCACTGACCAACTTCCGGAGTGCAGTCGGAGCTGTGTACCAGACGGACACCTTATAGTTTTCAATTGTGCCATACCAGTTATCCGGACTAAACCGGCCGCCGCGGACTACGTTTGTGACACCATGCAGCCATGGGGCAAAAAATGCCGTAGCTCGTTCCTGTAACCCAGCCAGGGTCGGCTGTGCACCAGTAAACATCGTCCTCTTGCAGGTCAAGCACCCACTCAGCCGTTGCATAGTGCTGAATCATCGCGTTATGGACATGGTAGACGCCCTTAGGTTTGCCGGTTGATCCGGACGTATAATGAATCAGCATGCCATCTTCCAAGTCAACCCACTCAATAGCGAAGTCGCTGGAGGCCTCTTTCATTTCACTCGCATAATCAATATATTTATCAGACGTTTCATTATGATCACCAACAAGGATGATTTTCTCCAGGTCAGGCAGATCTTCCTGTGGGACTCGCTCCAAAAGTTCTGGCGTAGTAACTAGCATGCTTGCTTCACTATCCTGCAGACGGTCACGGACAGCCTGCTCCATAAAAGCTTCAAATAGAGGTCCGGCAATTGCACCAGTCAGAATACCGAAAACACCGCATAGAACTCTGGGCTTCTTGGTAAAAAGAGAAATACACGGTCGCCCTTTTCTACATTATATTTTTTAACACATTTGCAAACTGGTTGCTTTTTTGACGCAATTCATCAAATGTCACTTTTTCTTCCCGGTCCGGTGACGTGTACATTAAGGCAGCTTTATCCTTCTTGGCAGGATCTTCCGCATGGCGGTCAATAGCTTCATATGCCATATTCACTCTGCCAGTTTCATTCCAGCTGAAGTTCTTTTTTATTTGGTCCCAGGAAAAAGTCTCCCGCACCTTTTCATAGTTTTGCAGATTGAAATTCCCATCTCGCGCAGGTATCCGTTGCATATCCATCTGTATCACCCTTTCTGAGTTTTGCAACCGGTTACAATGGCCCCTATTAAAATACTTATAGGAGAAGTGCACCAACTATGCAATTATATAAAATTATGCAAACATTTTTGTAACTGATTTCTATTTTAGAACATTTTGTGACAATTTTAAAGTGTTAAGGCTTAAAAAAGTAAAAAAACACCCTTATGGTCTATCTGCATAAGGGTGCTAGGGGAGCAATCAGCCTGTATTTTTGGCTTCTTTTCGTTTGTCTTTTTCCGATATGATATAGGCACATGCGGCATCACCGGTTATGTTAAGTGATGTTCGCATCATATCCAGCAACCGGTCAACACCAATAATCAGTGCAATACCTTCAACCGGAAGACCTATTTGATTTAATACCATTGCAAGCATAACTAGGCCTACACCAGGCACACCAGCTGTCCCGATGCTTGCCAGGGTAGCGGTGAGAATGATGATCGTAATATCACTGAAACCAAGGTCAATGGCATATACCTGCGAGATGAACACTGTTGCAACAGCCTGCATAATACCTGTTCCGTCCATGTTGATTGTGGCTCCAAGCGGCTGGACAAAACTGCTGATTGATTTTTGACGCCAAGATTGTCCTGCGCCATTTTCATGGAAACCGGCAATGTGGCACTGGAACTGGATGTACTGAATCCAACCGACATAGCCGGGAAAAACCCTTTGTAAAAAGTGAGCGGATTTGCCTTGCCAAGTGCCCAGATTGCCAGACTGTATGTGATGGCGCCATGAAGGATTAAACTTAAAATGACTGTTATCATATACATCGCCATGGATCCCAGAGCATCAAGCCCCGCATCCCCAATGGCCGATGCAATTAAAGCAAACGCACCATATGGGGCTGTTTTCATTACTAAGTTCACCAGGAAGATTAAAATATCGTTTGCTTCTTCAAACAATTGGTGAATACGTTTTGTTTTATCCCCCAGCGCGGCAAGTGCTATCCCTATAAAATAGCAAAAGCAATTATTTGCAGCATATCTCCGCTGCTCATCGCTTTATTGGATTTTCCGGGATGATGTTAATCAGGGTATCCATAATCGGAGGAGCTGACTGTTCTTCATACGTATTCTCACCGATAGGAAAATTGCCTCCCTGACCCGGCTCCAATAAATACCCCATCCCAATACCGATAGACAGGGCAACTGCTGTTGTCACAAGATAAAACGCAATTGTCTGCATGCCGATTTTACCAAGCTTTAACGGATCACCCAGCCCGGCAGCTCCGAGGACAATGGAGACAAATACAATCGGCACTACCAGCATCATAATAAGATTTAAGAATAGCTGACCGATAGGATTTAAAGCGTATTCATCAATGGCAGAAAAACATCCCCTGGAACAAAACTCAGACCAATCCCAGCTACCACACCAAGTACAAGTGCGATTAGAATCTTTTTGTTAATGTCATGCTGCACGTTCCTTTCATGCTGATTTGTTCAAACGATGGATGCTTCTTTATGAGATATTTCGAATGTTTCAGGATGGCATATACTTAATGAGGCATGCCCCCGGCAGGAATCGAACCTGCGCACACGGCTTAGGAGGCCATTGCTCTATCCGCTGAGCTACGGGGGCATTGACTAGTGAAGCTTGTCCTATACAAGAGAAAATAACTATGATGTGAAAAACTCACAACAACTATTATACTAAAGGTTGACTCAAATGAAAAGATAAAATTGCATATTTACATGGAAGTGCCTTTTCCAATATGCTAAAATAAACCGAGTCGACCAGATAATAGATTGATCGGAGGGTACATCATGCCAACTGTTCCGTTCATTGCAATCGAGGGTCCGATCGGGATTGGCAAGACATCACTTGCCAAAAAACTTTCCGCCCGTTTTGACTTTCATCTGCTGAAAGAAATAGTGGAAGAAAACCCATTTCTAGGAAAATTCTACGATAATATTGAGGAATGGAGCTTCCAGACAGAAATGTTTTTTCTATGCAACCGGTTCAAGCAGCTGGAAGATATTGAACAGAAATATTTAAGAAAAAACAAGGCGGTCATCGCCGATTATCATATATCCAAGAACATGATTTTTGCCAGGCGCACACTGCCGGCAGATAAATTTGATAAGTATGAACAGATTTACCACATTTAACGAAGGATATGCCTGTCCCGAATATTATGATTTACATGCATGCAAGCCTTGATACAATCCTGGAGCGCATTCGCAAACGCGGGAGAGATATTGAGCAAAATATTAAATCATCCTACCTGGCTCAGCTTGCCGACGATTACGAGGCATATATGAATGAATTTGAGATGCTTCATCCGGATATTCCGGTTATTCGCATTGACGGAGACAAAATGGACTTTGTCAAACACCAGGATGACTTGGAGAACATTATCAGTCAAGTCAAGCAGCAAATGCAGTACCAACAGGCAATATCTAAACATTAAAGGGGAACAAAATGATGAATTTACGTGCAAAATACCAGATACCAAATGACAGCATCATAACAGTCGCCGGCACCGTTGGCGTAGGTAAGTCAACGATGACAAAAACATTGGCGAACGCCCTCCATTTCAAAACCTCCTTTGAAAAGGTGGAAACGAATCCCTATCTAGAAAAGTTTTATAACGATTTTGAGCGGTGGAGCTTCCATCTGCAAACCTACTTCCTGGCTGAACGTTTTAAGGAACAAAAACGGATTTTTGAATATGGTGGCGGGTTTGTTCAGGACCGCTCCATTTATGAAGACACCGGCATCTTTGCCAAAATGCACTATGAAAATGGGACGATGCCGAAAACAGATTATGAGACATATACGAACTTGTTTGAGGCAATGGTCATGACACCGTATTTCCCGCATCCGGATCTCCTGATTTACCTTGAAGGTTCATTTGACGAAGTACTCGAACGTATTCAGAGCCGCGGCAGGCAAATGGAACAGGACACACCTGTTTCCTACTGGAGAGAAATGTACGACCGTTATGAGGATTGGATAAACAACTTTAATGCATGTCCGATATTGCGTATCAATATATCTGATTACGATCTGATAGAACAAGAAGAGTCAATTGAGCCAATCCTTGAGAAAGTCGGCCATTTCATCCAGCAGGCACGGAAATGGAAGACAAGAGAATTTATTAAATAGCAGGAAGGACTCCTAATCAGAAAGGAAGAATGATCATGGCGACCATTCGGACGGAAAATGAACGGGATTTGGTCGTAGAAGCTGATTTGTCTGACCTGCAGGCATTCATTGATGAAGCAGAACGGAATTTGGATGACTATAAAGATGAGATTGCCGTCATTCACGATAAGATGCCAAAGTTTGAATATATATACTTTTGCTCCTATGCCTATTCCACGTATCGCCTGCTCGAAGTGACATTTGACTTTGATACGAGTGAAGTCGTGCATATCCGGGTTTCCGCGCCTAATGAACTTTTCTATGCCTTCTATGGCATGATTGCAACACTCCACAAACAAGCAAAAGTACAGGAAAACAAGGAACTCGGTGCCAAACCGGTTCCTTGTTTATATTTTTCCCTAACTCAATCGAGCGCTCACGAGCGGTTTCGACACAGCTCATGACCGCTTCTTGAAAATTACCTTTATCCAAAGCCTCCAGCCCGGCCTGGGTCGTCCCCCCCCGGACTTGTTATATTTTTACGAAGTTCAGCTGGATCCTGCCCAGAAGACTTCAACATTTCCCCGGCACCAGCAATTGTTTGTACAAGCAATTCGTGTGCAGTTTGTTTGCCAAGTCCCGCTTGTATGGCTGCCTCCTCCATTGCCTCGACCAGATAATACACATAGGCTGGTCCGCTTCCTGCAATGGCAGTAACCGTATGCATATCTTCTTCGGCAACTTCTGTAGCTGTTCCGATTGTGCTGAACAAATGAAGGGCAGTACGGAGATGATCCCCGGTGGCATACTTTCCCTTTGTAACAGCCGTAGCAGACTCACCGGCTGCTGCGGATGTGTTCGGCATCGCTGATCACCGGTATGTCACGACCCAGCAACTGTGAAATCGTGTCAGTTGATACACCGGCGGCAACAGATATAAGCAGCTGATCACTATCTAAATGATCCCGAATGGAAGCAACGGCTGCCTTTATATCGTATGGCTTAACAGCAAGCAAAACGGTACGAGCATCAGCAACAGCTTCCCGTTTATCCTCGACATATGGAATATGGTACTGCCTTTCTAAATGTTCCAGCCTCTCGAAATCCGATTTGTTTGTTACCATGATATTTTCTTTTGGCAAAAACTCACTGGCCAGTATGCCGGATAAAATAGATTCAGCCATCGAACCAGCGCCAATAAATGCCATTTTTTCGGACATAATCCAAATCCCTCCTTGAAATGAATGTAAAAATCCCCAGTCCATCCTTGTAAAAGGACGGACTGGGGTTCCGTGGTACCACCTTTATTGGCATATCAAGATACAGTATGCCCACTCTCTTTGATAACGCATTGGGTATGCGGTCAGACATTGCTGACAACTCCAAGGCAGGTTTCACGTTAGCTTCATCCGATGGAATCTCGCAGCCGGTGAATTCCAATCTCTTGCGGCAGCTTTCCGCTACTGACCTCTTCTTCGTTCGTTTACCTTTATTTCCATGTACTATACCTGCTGCCACTCGTAATGTCAAGTGGTAGTCAGGTTGAAATCGCGACGTCCTCGAAAAAGGAACCCGCTTTTTCTTCGTGCGATGTAATTGCTGCCGAAGCCATCCTTGTCCTGTACGTCGAAAAAACCGCTACAGAAAATGTAACGGCCTGGTGGTTCTATCTCCAATTTTATGCGCGTTTGAAATTAAATGGAGGAGGTAGAGGGATTCGAACCCCCGCGCGGTTTGACCAGCCTGTCGGTTTTCAAGACCGATCCCTTCAGCCCGACTTGGGTATACCTCCATAAGACAAAATATACTATACCATTCATATAGGACATTGTCAACGGAGGCAGCCATTTTTTAAGCTGATTAAGTGACCTCTTTGAATTCCCGGTAAATTTCCTCATACAAAGTCCTGTCCGTCAGAAGCTCTAATACTGTTAAAGCAGCTGCTTTAGCCCCTAGTATAAGTGCTTCATCTCCTTTTCCGACTTTGCTGCTTCTCTGAATTCAACGGTATGGCCTACTAAATCACTTGGACCAATTTTAATATGTGGATGGATCGTCGGAACAACTTGACTCACATTGCCAACATCTGTGGAACCAAATGCGGTTCTTTCCTCCAAATTCACCGTCTCTCCCAAGCTTTCCATAACTTCTTTAAAGACGTTGTCAAAACGGTGATTAATAATAAAGTTATCTACTTCATTCTGAAAAGAAGAAATCTGTACCGATGCGCCTGTTGCCAGAGCTGCACCATTTGCAATCCCCTTTACTTTTTCTGTTATTTCATTGAGTACGGTTCTTGTCGCCGCACGTATAAAAAATCTTGCTTTCGCATATTCCGGAACGATATTCGGTGCATCACCACCATCGGTAATAATGCCGTGGATCCTTACATCAGAGGGAAGGTGCTGACGCAATGCATTAACGCCATTGAATAACTGAATGACACTATCCAATGCATTAATGCCCTTTTCAGGTGCTGCTGATGCGTGTGCCGGTTTACCAAAAACTCAAAGTCCAGTGGATCAACACCCAGCGTTGGGCCGGTTAAAGTTGTTTCATTGCCAGGATGAAGCATGATTGCGGCGTCTATTCCTTCAAGCAAACCTGCCTTTACAAAACTTCCTTTCGCACTTCCATTTGGCCCGCCTTCTTCTGCAGGCGTTCCAAGTACGAAAAGTTCCCCGCCTATGTCGTCGATTACCTTACTTAATGCAACTGCAGCTGCAACGCTTGTTGTTCCAATGATATTATGCCCGCAAGCATGGCCGATTTCCGGTAATGCGTCATACTCTGCCAACAGTCCAATTCTAAGCCCATTTTTCTTCCCCTTTCTGCTGGCCAAAAATGCCGTTTCATGCCCTGCAACACCTTTGTCTACATGGAATCCTTCATCAGTTAAAATATCCGTTAAAACCTTTGAAGCAAAAATTCCTCATTTCCAACCTCCGGATGATTGTGGATATCATGACTCGTCTGAAGATAGCGTGCCTTATTGTCTTCAATGTTCTCCGTAATACGCATTCTAATCTCCTGCAAATTGCTTTTTGTCACTGCCATTCCAAACACCTCTTTGTGATTTATTACCTAGTCCGCATCCCACATACATTTTTGCTTTCCGCGGTCGAGTGTTTTCTTCCATCAAATAACAACAATCTATACGAAAGCAGCCTTTATTATGAATGGTTACCAGCCTATTTTCTCCAATGGTACAAAAGTCGGTATCTGGTTTCCGTCGTATTCCTTTTCTATCAGTTCCTTCACATCGTCGGACTGGTATATATCAGCTAATTTCTGCAGTGTTTCGTCATCTTTATCTTTTTCCTGTACGGCAATGATGTTAATGTATGGTGTTGCTGTTTCATTCTCATGAAAAATGGAATCGTCTAATGGACTGAAGCCTGCGTCGACAGCAATACCGTTATTGATGATGGATGCTGCAACATCTGGCAGGACACGCGGCGTTTGTGCGGCCACAAGTGTTTCAAACGTCAGACTCTTTGGATTTTCCGCAATTTTATCGATAGACCCGTTCCCATCAAAATCCTCCACAAGTTCAATTAGTCCGGCTTCCTGAAGCAGCAGCAATCCGCGGCCCATATTCGTTGCTTCCTTTGGCAAGGCAATAGTTGCACCTTCTGGAATTTCTTCCGGAGAATCATATTTTTCAGAGTAAAGCCCCATTGGTGCGATGACTGTTGTCGCAATCGGTGCTAAATCCAAATCGTGCTCCTCGATAAATGCATCAAAATAAGATACTGTCTGAAAGGCGTTAGCATCCAGTTCCCCTTCCGCTAATGCCAGATTTGGCTGAACATAATCAGAAAAGCGGACAATCTCAACATTTATTCCTTCTTTTTCAGCCTTTTTAGCAACAAATCCCAGACCGTTGTATCCGAACCACTGATCCCAACTTTTACAGTTGATACTGCATCACTGGAACATGCACTGCTAACCGCTATTAAACTCATAAACAATAAAAACAAACCAATTTTTCTCATATTTCCTGCACCCCTTTGATATGTTCAGCTCTTAACGCCGTCTAACTTTTTTGATAAAACATTCCCTGTCGTTTGCAATCCCTGCACCATGACAACCAGAATGGCTACGGTAATGACCATCACTGCCGTATCAAATCGCTGATAGCCATATGTGATCGCCAAATCACCAAGACCTCCCCCGCCAATGGCACCAGCCATAGCTGATGCACCAACTAACCCAATGGTTGCGATCGTTAATCCCAGTAAAAGTGAACTTAATGCTTCCGGTATCAAAAAACGAATAATGATTTGCCATGGTGTCGCTCCCATTGCTTGTGCCGCCTCCATCACACCCGGGTCAACCTCAAGCAGGGAGTTTTCAATTAACCGGGCAATGTATGGGCCTGAAAAAGCACCATTGGCACAATTGCAGCTGCAGTACCAATGATGTCCCGACAATCAAGCGTGTAAATGGAATAACAGCAACCATCAGGATAATGAAAGGTATGGAACGGAACACGTTTACGAACGCATTCAGCACCTTAAAGATTAGAGCATTTTCCCATAAATGCCTTCACGGGTTACGACAAGCAAGATTCCTAACGGCAAACCAATTAGTATAGCAAACAATAATGAAAATACCACCATTGCAGCAGTTTCCCCCAATGCTGCAATAATTTGATTCCAATCAACCAGCATCTTCCAAAACCTCCTTAATCGTTACTTCTTGCTGATTAATATACATGAGTACCCTATTAATCTCTTTCGTTTCTCCCTGAAATTGAATAACCAAATTTCCAAATGGTATTCCCTGTAATTCAGTTATGTTGCCAAACAACACATTTACTTCCACATTAAAATGCTTCGCTATTTGTGAAAGCAGCGGATCCCCGGTAGCTTCACCAAAAACACAACTCGGTAAATCTGGTTCGTTTCCCCTTGAGAACGGATTAATTGATGGACAGATTCCGGTATTTCATCATGCATGACCGTGCTGACAAATTGTAGGCAACGGCTGTCTTTGGCCGAGCAAACACTTCAAAAACAGAACCGGATTCCACTACTTCACCCTGATCAAGAACGGCGACCTTATCACAAATCTCGCGAATAACTCCCATCTCATGCGTAATAATCAAAATGGTAATGTTATATTCCTGATTAATCTTTTTCAGCAGATTTAAAATCGAATTAGTTGTCTGCGGATCAAGTGCCGATGTTGCTTCATCACACAGCAGGACTGATGGCTGCGTTGCTAAGGCCCGTGCAATGCCTACCCGCTGTTTCTGTCCTCCTGATAATTGGTCCGGATAGTTATCTGCTTTGTCACGCAGCCCAACGAAATCCAGCAATTCCTCGACCCGCTTCTTCACCTCTTCTTTTGGTTTTTTCATAAGCAATAATGGCATTGCCACATTGGTGAAAACTGTTTTAGAATCTAGCAGGTTGAAATGCTGGAAAATCATACCGATATCTCGTTTTGCTTCTCTTAATTCCTTAGGGGAAAGGCGAAGCAAATCCTGATTATTAACAGTAATCGTTCCATGGGTTGGCCGCTCAAGCAGATTGACACAGCGGATCAATGAACTTTTCCCAGCGCCGCTGAAGCCAATAACACCATATATTTCACCTTTCTCAATCTGTAAATTCACATCATCCAAGGCCTTAACTTCCTTTTCTCCACCTTGATAAATTTTTGTGACATTCTCTAATGTAATCAATGATTCCCCTCCTTAAAGTAAAAAAATACCTCTTTCTGATAGATAGGAAGAGGCATTTTTGTATTATCCTCTTCTTATCTTTCAAGTCTGTTGCTTGCTGGATTTGGCACAGTACTAAAAAAAAAAAGTCCGCTGCCGAGGCTTCCAAGGGCCAGTCCCTCCACCTCTCTGGATAAGAAGTTCGTTCTTATTTAGTTTTGGAAATGAAAAAATCTCTTCTTATGGTCAAAATAAAAAGAGATTTGCAAACAGATCCGCTCTCTCTTCTTATTTTCCAAGCAAATGCTTGTTGGATTTGGCACAGTACTTAAATAAGTCCGCTGCCGAGGTTTCCAAGGGCCAATTCCCTCCACCTCTCTAAATAAGAAGTTTGATTATTTAATTTAAAATAAAGCTTACTATCATTTAGATTATTTGTCAATACATTTTAAAAATAAATCTGATCCAGTTACTTGACTATTTGATGACTTCCTTTCCGCCCATATACGGCCGGAGTACTTTCGGGACGACAACAGAGCCATCCTCGCGCTGGTAATTTTCCAGAATAGCAGCGAGGGTTCGGCCCACTGCAAGGCCTGAGCCATTTAATGTATGCACATATTCTGGTTTTCCCTTTTCTTCACGGCGAAAACGAATGCCAGCGCGCCTTGCTTGGAAATCCTCAAAATTGGAGCAGGACGAAATTTCGCGGTATGTGTTCTGGCTTGGGATCCATACTTCAATATCGTATTTTTTAGCAGCAGTAAAGCCTAAGTCGCCCGTGCACATGCTCATCACACGATACGGCAGGTTCAGCTGCTGCAGCACTTTCTCGGCATGTCCGGTCAGCACTTCTAATGTGTCATATGAATCTTCCGGTTTGGTGAAATGAACCAGTTCCACTTTGTTAAACTGGTGCTGGCGAATAAGCCCGCGTGTATCCCGTCCAGCAGAGCCTGCTTCAGAGCGGAAGTTAGCACTGTATGCCACATATTTTCTTGGAAGGTCGTCCACACTTAGAATCTCATCCCGGTGATAGTTCGTCACTGGCACCTCAGCCGTTGGAATCAGGAAATAGTCCCAATCAGCCAGTTTAAATACATCCTCGGCGAATTTAGGCAGCTGTCCAGTTCCTGTCAGGCTTCCGCGATTGACAATCTGTGGCGGCATCATTTCCGTGTACCCATGTTCGTCTGCATGCAAGTCCATCATGAAGCTAATCAATGCTCGTTCCAGTCGGGTCCCAATTCCTTTATAGAATACAAAACGGCTTCCCGTAACTTTGGCAGCCCGTTCGAAATCCAGAATACCTAGGTTTGTGGCAATATCCCAGTGCGGTTGCTCGGTAAAATGAAATTCCGGCCGGTCGCCCCACTGACGCACTTCTACATTATCATCTTCATCCTCGCCAACCGGGACACTTTCATGCGGAATGTTCGGGATGGACAGCATCATCATTTCCAAGGCTTCTTCAATTTCTTTCAATTCTCCATCCAACTCTTTGATTTGATCGCCGACTTCGCGCATCTCTTTAATGGCAGATTCGGCATCTTTTTTTCTCTTTTTTTAGAGCAGAAATCCGTTTGGATGTTTCATTGCGTTTGGCCTTCAATTTCTCTGCTTCCGAAATAAGTGTTCTTCGGCGTTCGTCAAGCTCACTAAACTTCTCCAGTTCTGATAAATCCTCTCCGCGGTGAGACAACTTTTCCTTTACTTCCTGAAAATTATTACGCAAAATTTCATGTCCAGCATGGCTATATCCTCCTTTTAGTGTTTAAAATAGGCTCTTTTCGCACATGTTGTTGTTTTTCGCAGTTGATAAAAAAGCGACATACTGAAAACTAATTTGTGTTCGACACCGCAACAATGGTAAGAAGTCGAATAGCACAAAACCAGCGAGGAAATACACGGAGACTCCTCGAAAATAAAACCAATTTTCTTCGTGCGATGCATCGCTGCCGAAGCCTTCCTTGTCCTGCGGGAACAGTGGCCTACGTGAGACCCCGCAGAACGGAGTTCGAGGAGGCTCACGGGTCACCCGCGGAAAGCGACGAGCAAGACATCCACCGAGTAAACTGCGAGTTGCGAGGAGCGTATGCTTCACCGATAAAACCTGCTACGCGACGAGCACCCAAGTGTATTTCCGGAGCGGTATCATGGAACTAAACCATTTCTTCAAGTTGTGTTGCATTTTATGGAGAATGTTAAGTAAGGTTCATCTTAACCCCCTGGTGCGAATAGCAATAATCTTTTCGAAAACAGCCTTAAAATAAATATTAAAAAACTCCCGTCCCTGTTTTAATTCAGACGGGAGTGCTGTTCCCGCGTTGCCACCCTTATTGAAGAAAAATGTGCATTCCTCTTCCGGCTCGCTCAGATAACGGTTGATGGCCGGGTTCACCTACTAAAAAGTTCAGCAAACCAGTTCAAGGACGGATTCACAGGCAGCTCCCACTGGTTCTCACCTGCCACCAGCTCTCTGAAGTAAGCTTTCCTGTTACTATTTCCTCTCATAACTGTTTAAGTAATTCTATTATAGAGGTTGTTCAAAAAGTCCGGTAAAAAGGACACTTCGAATTTCTTCGTTGGCTTCCTTTTCCGTTACTCATGTATTGAAAGCATACACTCCGCTACTCGGGAGCTGCGCCGCTCGAACTTCTCGGTCCTTTCTATCCTCCTTTTTGAACACGCACTTATAGGTTAGTCAATTTCTAATTAAGATGCAAGTGTTTGCTTTGATTGTTCCACCATATCGGCAAAATATGCAATAATACGGTTATCATCCGTTAATTCGGGGTGGAAGGCTGTACATAAATAGTGGCCTTGCCTTGCTGCAACAATTCTGTCCTGATAGGCAGCAAGAACTTCCGCATCCTGGCCTGTTTCTAATATGTACGGCGCACGGATGAAGACAGCGTGAAAATCATCACCGACATGTTTAATGTCCAGAGTTGCTTCAAAGCTTGCCACCTGCCTGCCAAATGCATTCCTGGCAACTGTCATGTCCATCAGACCGAGGTTTGCATCTTCCTGTCCCTCAATCGCATTTGCCATTAAGATTAGCCCAGCGCAGGTTCCAAAATCGGCTTTCCTTGCCTGCCAAATTCCCTGATGGCATCGAAAAAGCCGTAACTGTCCATTAGCCTGCGCATTGTCGTACTTTCACCGCCAGGAAGAATCAGCCCATCAATTTCATGGAGCTGTTCCACTCGTTTTATTTCTACCGCGTCAGCCCCGGCTTCCTTAATCGATCGGACATGTTCCCGGACTGCGCCCTGCAAAGCGAGTACACCAATTACACTCATCATCCTACCTTCTTTCTATTCGCTGCGGTCCTGCATCCGGTCATGTGCTTCCAGTGTACCCATTTCAATACCTTTCATCGCATGACCGAGTTCTTTGGATAGCTCACCGATCAGTTTGTAATCCGTGTAATGTGTTGTTGCCTCAACGATTGCTTTTGCATACTTTTCCGGATTGGTTGATTTGAAAATACCAGATCCAACGAATACACCATCCGCTCCGAGCTGCATCATCAGTGCTGCATCAGCAGGCGTCGCCACTCCGCCCGCTGCGAAATTGACAACGGGGAGGCGGCCTTCCTGCCTGATTTGCATCAGCAGTTCAAACGGTGCACCAATTTCTTTCGCATAGGTCATTACTTCATCATCAGACATGGATGTCAGTTTCCTGATTTCCGACTGAACCTGACGCATATGACGAACAGCTTCAACAATATTTCCTGTACCAGGCTCACCCTTCGTACGGAGCATGGATGCACCTTCACCAATGCGCCGTGCCGCTTCACCCAAGTTGCGGCAACCGCACACAAATGGAACGGTATAATCTGATTTTTTCAAGTGATAGACGTCATCGGCTGGTGTGAGTACTTCACTCTCATCAATATAATCAGCACCCATTGCTTCCAATACACGTGCTTCAACAATATGCCCGATACGTGCTTTAGCCATAACCGGAATGGATACGGCATTCATTACTTCTTCTGTAATTTCCGGACTTGCCATGCGGGCTACACCACCGGCAGCACGAATATCAGACGGAACACGTTCTAGTGCCATAACAGCAACTGCACCTGCTTGTTCCGCTATCTTAGCCTGCTCAGCATTGACGACATCCATAATGACGCCGCCTTTTTGCATTTCTGCCATTCCCCGTTTTACACGTTCTGTTCCTGTGTTCGCCATTTAGTTCCCCTCCAGAGTGTCTGTGAATTTTCTGTCATATCTATTTTACTACGCCTGTCCACCTGAAGTCGATTAGAAAAACTTGGCTTTCACCAAGTCTTACTAGTGAAAGCCTCGTTTTTTTATAAGGTCAACCATAATTTATACTTCTGACGTTATAAATAATAGCCAGCAAGCAAGGCCCAGCTTAGAACCAGCCTTTCACTGTATCAACAACTGTACTGAACAAGTTTCCGAAAAATTCACCAACCGAGCCGATTGCAAGCATAAACCAATTATCTTTTCCACCTCGCTCTGTGCTACCAGATCAATGGTCTGTTTTCCGGCGTCGGGATAAATATAACCATAGTCTTCCTCACCATTATAGACGATTTCAGCGGTGCCGACTTTTTCGCCTTTTTTACTGGTGCAATCAGTTCTCCATCTTTATTCAATTTATCTTTGTTCAAATGGTACTTGATGCTGTAGTTCTCTGCCTGTCCTTCTTTTATCGGGGCACTGAACGCTTCTTTTGTTGCTATCTGTACGGTATCTTCTTTCCCTTTGGCTACAGAAATATCCGATTTATCTTCCAGCTGATAGCCTTCAGCGAATATTTCCTGCTTTTGAAACCGCTGGAATCCATAATCCATCAGTTTGGCTGTCTGCTGAAAGCGTGCTGGTTCATCTTCCGCCTTCATAATGACAGAAATAAAGCGATTGTTATCACGCTTGGCCGTTCCCGTAAAACAATACTTGGCCAGATCCGTGTGCCCAGTCTTCAGTCCATCAATGCCTTCATAATGGAACTGCTGAAGTGAACTGGCTTCTTTTGCATCATGCGGCAGCATCCAGTTATAGTTGCGGATTGTCTGTCCATCAAATTCTGTGGATGGGACTTTGGAAACATCAAGTGCTTCCGGATAATCATTAATCAGATTATAAGCCAGTAGTGCTGCTGAACGGGCTGAAAGCAAGTTATTGGCATTCGGGTCTGTCCCCTCCGGCACATTTTCTCCGAGTGATGAATTGGCAAGTCCTGTCGAATTAACAAACTTGTAGTCCGGCAGTCCCATTTCTTCTGCCTTTTTATTCATCATCTTGACAAATTCGCCTTCCGAACCTGCAATCAATTCCGCAAGAGCGATTGTTGTTGCATTGTCCGAATTGATGGCCATCGCTTCGTATAACTCTCTGACAGTATAATCCTGGCTCTGTGTCAGTCCAACACCTGAAAATGCTGGATTTGCTGATATGCTATACGGGTAGTCGCTAATCTGTGTTGTTGTATCCCAGCTGATTTGACCTTCCTCAATCGCTTCATGGACAAGGTATTCCGTCATCATTTTGGTCATGCTGGCCGGTGGCAGTGCCATATCTGGTTTTTAGCATATAGAATTTTGCCCGTTTCTGCATCTACCAGTATCGCTGACTCTGCCTCGATATCCAATGTTGCTGCCTGTGCAGAAAATGGTTGTGTTAAAACTGCGGCCATCATCACCAAAACAGCCAAGAATAACGACATTTGTTTCTTTCGGTTGTTGTTCACTTTCTTTGCCTCCACTTATATTGAAATCTTTCTTTATCATCGTTCATTAGACACTTTCGTATTTTACCACAAAAATAGAGAAAAAAATAGACAGGGAAAAGCCCTATCTATTAAAAATCCTATAGGAAATATCTACTATATACACCGCCATGACAAACCTGATTATGGCAGCAAGTGGCCTCACTATGAGTAATTCGGTGCCTCTTTCGTTATCTGCACATCATGCGGATGGCTTTCTCTTAGCCCGGCATTAGAAATTCGGATAAAGCGTCCATCCTGGCGCAAATCGTCAATCGTTGGGGTGCCGCAATAGCCCATGCCAGCTCGCAAACCACCAAGCAGCTGATGGATGGTATCAGCGAGTGGCCCCTTATAAGCTGTTCTTCCTTCAATGCCTTCCGGAACTAGCTTTTTAGCGTCTTCAGCATCCTGGAAATACCGGTCTTTGGAACCTGCCTGCATGGCACCGACTGATCCCATGCCTCGGTATACTTTATACTGCCTGCCCTGGAAAATTTCCGTCTCACCGGGACTTTCTGATACACCGGCAAACATACTTCCCAGCATCACTGCATTTGCGCCGGCAGCAAGTGCTTTGACTATATCACCGGAATACTTGATCCCGCCATCAGCAATGACCGGTACCCCGTACTCGGCTGCCTTTACAGCACAATCATGAACGGCAGTAATCTGGGGAACACCAATGCCTGCTACGACTCTGGTTGTACAGATAGAGCCTGGTCCAATACCCACTTTGACAATGGACGCACCTGCCTCTATCAAATCGGCTGTTGCTTCAGCAGTGGCCACATTTCCGGCAATGATAATAAGCTCCGGATAAGCATTGCGTACCGTGCGAACTTGTTCCAGCACACCTTCTGAGTGACCATGTGCTGTATCAATAACAATGACATCGGCACCAGCTTCGGTCAATTTTTCAATCCGTTTCATGGAATCACCGGTTATGCCAACAGCCGCACCCGCCAGCAGCCGGCCCTGGCTATCCTTGGCTGCACTCGGGAATTCAATTGCCTTTTCAATATCTTTAATCGTGATTAGCCCTTTAAGCACACTGTTGTCATCAACCAATGGAAGTTTCTCAATCCGGTGGGTCTGCAAAAGACTTTCCGCTTCTTCCAGTGTCGTTCCCACCGGGGCTGTCACCAGATCTTCACTCGTCATAACATCTTTAATTGACATGGAATAATCCTGGATAAAGCGCAGATCCCGATTCGTCAAAATCCCTGTCAGTTTCTGGTCATCCGTGTTATCGACAATCGGTACTCCGGAAATGCGGAATTTCCCCATCAGATGTTCCGCATCATAAACCTGATGTTCCGGTGTCAGGAAAAATGGATTGGTAATTACACCGCTTTCAGAGCGCTTTACCCGGTCTACCTGTTCCGCCTGGTCCTCAATCGACATATTCTTATGAATAATGCCCAGACCGCCCTGCCGTGCCATCGCTATCGCCATTTCTGCCTCTGTCACCGTATCCATACCGGCACTTATCAATGGAAGCTTGAGACGGATGTTTTTCGATAAATTTGTGCTTACATCAGCATCTTTCGGTAGTACCTCTGACTTAGCCGGCATCAAAAGTACATCATCAAACGTCAATCCTTCTTTGGCAAACTTGTCCTCGCGCATTGGTATCCTCCTATCCAGTCAATGTATTCTGTGAGTAAATAAATGAAATCTTGGCTAAACTATACCAGTAATTCTATTGTTATTCACAATACGGCAACTGTGCTACATTTGCAATAGTCTATGGAATATGCAGCAGAAAAACCTCAATTCTGAAATTTGTAATATTAGGGAGACTGTTTCATGCTGACCAATGAAATTAATACATTTTATACATATCTGCAGTCACAGCAAAATGCTCAGCAATATTTAGCAGCTTGCTATCGGCAACTGGAATTCGATAATGCCTCCGTAAAAAGCTTTGAAAACTGTAACCCATTTATGCACTACTTAGATCATGGCGTGCGGTTTTACGATAATGGCAAACGGCTTGAACCGCTGCTGCAGCCAATGCTATTTTTACGGCATGGTCCATTTAATCAAAGCAAACCTGCTGACAGTGCGTCCGGAATATCCCGAATCAACAGCTATATTGGCACACGGTGTATCAACAAGAAAGCGCAAAAAAAGAGATTACACATTCATGGGGGACGAAGTGAAGATTCAGCATAATGGCTTGTTTTCCTATTTCACCACACATTTGTTTTCCATCCGAACACAGCCGTTTGACAAGATAAAAATGAATCGGCTGTTTGCACTAATTCCCGAGATGGACCCGTTGTTCCAATTTCATGCGGAACGGAAATTGACCGTTATTGGGGAAATGGGAACAAAGCATGTACAATTTCCCGTATGGCTTCTGGATCGTTATCATCTGACGGACAAAGCATTCATCAATCGGGTAAAGCCTTATTTGCCAGAAATAAAAGAGACTCATAATAAGGGTGGACATATTGTTGTCCATTTGAATGATCCACTATTCCCGGCAGGGGCCAGTCCATTCTTTACAGGTATGGCAGATCATCGTATTTATTTTCCAGCAGACCGGGAAGATTTTCTGCCTATTTCTGAAGTGATGGTCCACTATTTGCTCCTGTATAACTTGAGTATGCTGTGCCGTTATGAACCGGAATGGTGGGGTGATCTGCTTGCCGCAAAACCGGATCGAGACTTTCCATTCATTCATTCCTTTTTAGACGTAACGGCGGCAAAAATGCCCATGCTGCTGGGGAAGTGTCTGCTGGATAACCATGCTGGAACTTCAGAGTGAATGCCTGGACTGACATACCAGAATATAAAAGAAGCCATTATAAAATGGCTTCCATGTGATTAGCATCGCTGTCTTTTAGTACGATGTGCTCATTAGACCTGCCCAGCCGAATAATGGCCGTACTGGGTCATTTTTGCCAGCAGAAACGACTTCACCTGGAATTTTTATACTAAGATCAGACTTATTCGCCGTTATCCTCTGTATTGTCCGCGCTTTCGTCATCTTCAGCCGATTCCGTTTCAATAGCAGACTCGTCACTGTCTTCTTCCGGTTCATCCTCTTCCTGTTCAACGACAGCCACAGTCGCCACTTCTTCCTCCTCTTGCACCCGAATCAGCCGGACACCTTGTGCATTACGTCCGGTTTGGGAAATACCGCTGATCGGGGTACGAATCAGTACACCAGCAGCAGTTATGAGCATCAGATCTTCATCCCCTGTTACGGCTTTCACCGCAACAACACTATTGCTTTCGGTCAATTTGCATGTGAAAATGCCTTTCCCACCGCGTTTTGTTACGCGATACTGATCTTCAGGCGTCCGTTTCCCGATACCTTTGTTCGTTACATGAAGCACTTGCAGCCCTTCATCAAGTATTTCCATCGAAACAACTTCATCATCGTCCCGCAGTGAAATACCGCGCACACCAGCTGCATTTCTTCCCATTGCACGCACCTGGTCCTCCGGGAAGCGGATAAGGTAACCGTTCTTAGTTCCAATCATAATATCTCTTGTCCCGTCAGTTAGCCGGACAGACATAAGTTCATCTTCTTCACGGAGCCCTACTGCAATCAGCCCGCCTTTTCGGATATTAGCAAACTGGGAAAGGTTCGTCCGTTTAGAGAGCCCATGTCTTGTTGTAAAGAACAAGTACCAATCACTGCTGTATTCGGAAACGGAAATAACTGCATTAATCCATTCTTCCTTTTCTATCTGCAGCAGATTAATAATCGGTATTCCTTTAGCAGTTCGGCTAAATTCAGGAACTTCATACCCTTTGGCACGGTATACCTTTCCTTTGTTGGTAAAGAATAGAACAGTATCATGTGTTGATGTTGATACTAAATGTTCAACAAAGTCATCATCATTTGTTCCCATTCCTTGAATGCCGCGGCCGCCGCGTTTTTGCGTCCGGTACGTGGAAGCTGGTAGCCGCTTGACATATCCCTGGTGTGTAAGCGTGATGACGATGTTTTCCTCAGGAATTAAATCTTCATCCTCAATGGAATCTGCCCCGCCGGCAACAATTTCTGTACGGCGTTCATCATTGAATTTCTCCTTGATACCAATCAGTTCTTCGCGAATAATCTCCAGCAATTTTTCATCGTCGGCCAGGATGGCTTTCAGTTCATCGATTTGCTTCAGCAGTTCGTCATATTCATGTTGATTTTTCCCGTTCCAGCCCTGTCAGACGCTGCAGCCGCATATCAAGGATAGCCTGTGCCTGTTTGTCCGACAGCCCAAACCGCTCAATCAAGCCGTTTTTGGCCGTGTCGGTTGTTTTGGAATTACGGATAAGTGAAATAACCTCATCCAGGTGATCGAGTGCAATCCGCAAGCCTTCCAGTATATGAGCGCGTGCCTGTGCTTTCCGCAGCTCGAATTCGGTGCGGCGTTTCACAATTACCCTTTGGTGCTCGAGGTAGTGTTCCAGACACTGCTTAATCGTCAGCACTTTTGGTCTTCCGTCAACAAGCGCAAGCATATTGATGCCGAACGTCGTCTGCAGTGCAGAATATTTATATAAATTATTCAGGACAATGCTGGGATTTGCATCACGGCGCAGTTCAATCACAACACGAAGCCCGTTACGATCCGATTCATCGCGTAAATCGGTTATGCCGTCAATCCGTTTTTCCCGGACAAGTTCAGCAATTTTTTTTCAATCAGTTTCGCCTTATTGACTTGATATGGCAGTTCGGTAACAATAAGGCTGGCCTTTCCGTTTGCCTGTTCCTCAATATCCACTTTCGCACGGATGGTCACTGATCCTTTTCCAGTCTCATATGCTTTACGAATGCCGCTTCTGCCAATAATTTCACCGGCTGTCGGAAAATCAGGCCCATGAATATGGTCCTCCATCAGTTCCTGGATAGTAATTTCCGGGTCTTAGTAAGAGCCAGTACGGCATCAATTGTCTCCCCGAGATTGTGGGGCGGTATATTTGTAGCCATCCCGACTGCAATACCAGCCCCGCCGTTGACAATCAAGTTCGGAAAACGGGAAGGGAATACAACTGGCTCGCGTTCTGTCCCGTCATAGTTATCCGCATAATCAATCGTGTCTTTCGTGATATCCCGCAGCAACTCCATGGAAATTTTGGACATACGTGCTTCTGTGTAACGCATTGCGGCTGCCGAGTCCCCATCGACTGAGCCGAAGTTGCCATGCCCGTCTACAAGCATATACCGGTAACTGAAATCTTGTGCCATCCGGACCATGGACTCATACACAGCAGAGTCACCGTGCGGATGGTACTTACCAATAACTTCACCGACGATACGGGCTGATTTCTTATATGCTTTATCCGAGTGCATGCCAAGATCATTCATTGCATACAGAATTCTGCGGTGGACAGGCTTCAGCCCATCCCGGACATCCGGCAGAGCACGTGAAACAATGACACTCATGGCATAATCAAGGAATGATGTGCGCATTTCCTGACCAAGATTAATTTCCTGAACGTTTGGACGCTGTTGATCCGCCATTAAAATACCTCCAAATCTCACTTCCTGAAAAAGACACGGCACACAGCCAGGGCAGCTGAATAAAGACTGCCTGCCGTCCTGCCGGGAAATCAAATTTCACCGATTTCACTGCAGTTGTATTTATACTTTCTTAACTGCCAAAGATAAAAGACAGTTGATTACACATCCAGATTTTGCACATATTGCGCATTTTCCTGAATAAAATTCCTGCGCGGCTCGACTTTATCACCCATCAGCATATCGAAAATATAATCCGCATCCATTGCATCCGATAGCTCCACTTGAAGTAATGTCCGTGTTTCCGGGTTCATCGTCGTTTCCCAGAGCTGGGTTGCATTCATTTCACCAAGACCCTTATAGCGCTGGAGCCCAGGTTTAGGTGTTTTTGCAAGCTCTTCCAGTATCCGCTCCATTTCCTTGTCATCGTAGGCATAATAAGCAGCTTTGCCCTGCTGTATTTTATACAATGGCGGCTGCGCAATATAAACGTATCCATGTTCAATCAGTGGACGCATATATCGATAGAAAAATGTTAATAGTAAAGTACGGATATGCGCACCGTCAACATCAGCATCTGTCATAATGACAATCTTGTTATAGCGGGCTTTGGTAATATCAAATTCCTCACCAATTCCGGTACCAAGTGCTGTAATCATCGCCCGGACTTCGTTGTTTGATAGAATCTTATCAAGACGGGCCTCTCTACGTTCAATATTTTGCCACGCAATGGCAGAATTGCCTGGAAGTGCCTGTCACGGCCCTGTTTGGCAGATCCACCGGCAGAGTCACCCTCTACAATATATAATTCACTGATGCTGGCATCCTTTGACGAACAGTCAGCCAGTTTGCCGGGCAGGTTGGACACTTCAAGTGCACTCTTCCGCCTTGTCAGTTCCCGTGCTTTTTTAGCAGCGATTCTGGCTCGGGATGCCATCAGTCCTTTTTCAACTACAATTTTTGCGACATCGGGATTTTCAAACATAAACTTGAAAAAGGCCTCGCTGAACGCTGAGTCCGTCACTTTTTTCACTTCACTGTTCCCAAGCTTTGTTTTCGTCTGTCCCTCAAATTGAGGATTCGGGTGTTTGATAGAAATGATTGCCGTCATTCCTTCGCGGACATCATCACCGCTCAGATTCGGATCATTTTCTTTGAACATATTGTTCTTGCGGGCATAATCGTTGATGACACGAGTCAGCCCGGTCTTGAATCCAGCCTCATGGGTACCGCCTTCGTACGTATGAATATTGTTGGCATAGGAATAAATGTTGCTGGCAAACCCATCATTGTACTGAATGGCTACTTCTACCGTGATCTCCTGGTCTTCACTTTCTGCATAAAACGGTTCATGCAGTACTTCACGATTCCGGTTGATGTACTCAACGTACGAACTGATACCACCCTCATAGTAAAATTCGACCGGCTCTTCATCTGTCCGTTTATCTTCGAGCGAGATTGTGATTCCTTTGTTCAGAAATGCCAGCTCCCGCAGACGCTGAACAAGCGTGTCAAAGTCAAACTCAACCGTTTCAGTGAAAATTTCCGGATCCGGTTTGAATTGTGTTTTTGTCCCGGTTATGTCTGTTTCGCCAATTGTTTCAATTTTTTCCCTGTGGCACTCCTTTCTGGAAGCCCAGGTAATAAATTTTTCCGTCACGGTGAACATACACATCCAGTGTACTGGATAAAGCATTGACAACCGAAGCCCCGACTCCGTGCAGACCACCAGAAACTTTGTACCCGCCACCGCCAAATTTACCGCCGGCATGGAGGACAGTCATAATCACTTCAAGCGCTGGCTTGCCGGTCTTTTTCTGAATATCCACAGGTATACCGCGGCCGTTATCAATGACAGTAAGGCTGTTGTCTTTTTCAATAATAATCTCAATTCTGTCACAGAAACCAGCCAGTGCTTCGTCGATACTATTATCGACAATTTCCCATACCAGGTGGTGCAATCCCCTGTCACTGGTTGTTCCGATATACATGCCAGGCCTTTTGCGTACTGCTTCCAGTCCTTCCAGCACTTGTATCTGATCAGCGTCATACGCCTGTTCATTTGAAACTTTTTCTTCTGCTGACATCTTATCACCTACGTTTCTGCTTATAATGCGTGCTCAAAAAGAAGGATAAAAAGGACCGAGAATTTCGAGGCGGCGGAGAAACAAGCCAACGAAGAATTTAATGTGTCATTTTTACCGGACTTTTTGAACAACCTTTTATAGCTGTTCCTTAAGCGGTCATTCCTCAAGTTCATCTGAATCATCATCAAGTTCATCCGAATAATCATCCAGCTTGCTGATTGTAGAAATCATGCTTGCGCGTTTTTTCAACGTTGAAACGGACAAGGAGCTGTAATAAATCTCTTCTGCTGTAACAACGACGGATTTCGCCTCATCTGTCGGTCCAAACTTTTTCTTATGGTCGCATTTTCCATCATTTCTTCCATGATGCTGGATGATGTCACGACATTGCGGTCAATGATCGAGATGACATCTTTTGATTGGATAACATTATCATTGCCAATATGAATAAACATCGTATCCCTCCACGGTCATGTCTGTGCGACGCCGTCCTTCACACGGAATAATTCAGCTTCCCGCAATGTCTCATGATTAATTCCATCAACACTTGTAGTGGATACAAATGTCTGTACTTTGCCCTGAATCGTGTTCAATAAATGGGACTGCCGGTGATCATCCAGTTCACTCAATACATCATCGAGAAGCAAAACAGGATATTCACCAACCTCACTGGAGATAAGCTCAATCTCGGCTAGCTTCACCGATAACGCGGCTGTCCGCTGCTGGCCCTGAGATCCAAAGGTTTGTACGTTCTTCTGATTAACATAAAAATGAGATCATCCCGGTGCGGCCCTGCCAAGGTAGTACCGCGCTCAATCTCTTTTTCCTGTAATTCATGGAATTTATTGGTATACACTGTTTCTATCTTTTCCCTGTTTGCTGATTCTGATACCTCTATCGTGGGAGAGTACCTGATTTCAAGCTTTTCCATGCCACGGCTGATGTCATGATGGACCGGAGAGGCCCATTTCCGGAGCAATTCCAAAAAAAATGAAACGGCGCTCCAAAAGTGTCGCCGCATGCTGGATAAGCTGATCAGTCAGGACCTCAAGCATCGTCGGGTCCTGTTTTTCCCGGCGCTGCATCTGTTTAAGCAAATGGTTCCGCTGCCGTAATGTTTTCTGGTACTGGCCAAGGTGGTAAATATATCTTGGCTGGATCTGACCAAGTTCCATATCGATAAACCGTCTTCTGATCTGGGGTGGTCCTTTGACGAGTGACAAATGCTCCGGGGCAAACATAACAACGTTGAGTGCACCAATATAATCGCTAAGGCGCTTCTGTTCCAGGTGATTTAATTTTGCCTTTTTTCCTTTTGCTGAAAGAATAATTTCCAGCGGGAAGGTCCGATTCCGTTTAGTGACCTCTCCCTTTATTGTAGCATACTCATGCTCCCATTGGATAAGTTCTTTTTCCCTAGGGGTCCGGTGTGACTTTGTGAACGCAAGCAGATAGATTGCTTCCATCAGATTAGTTTTCCCTTGCGCATTTTCCCCGATAATGACGTTGATTTTATCATCAAAGGAAAGGTCTAACTGTGCATAGTTCCGATAATTTTTCAGTTGCAGCTGCTCAATCTTCATGGAAACTCCCCACAATTATTCTTTAGAAACGATAAAGGTGCCGATATCTTCCACTTCGACTGTATCACCCGGGTACAATTTTCTCCCCCTTCGATGTTCACGCTCACCATTAATCAGTACCCCAATATCCTGTAGATAGGCTTTGACCATTCCTCCAGAATCAAGTACGTTTAATAGTTTTATGAATTGTCCCAGCGGAATGTAGTCCGTGCTGATTGGTATTTGTTCATGTTCATGCATAGCATTCACCAGACTTTTATCATTATCGTGACACTTCTTGTACTTCCTATCTATTTTACTAAACTTTTGCCGTTTAGGGAAGGAAAGAGCACATACAAATGTGCTGATCCGGCGAATACACTTCATTCGATGCACAGGACATGCTAGTGTCGGCGTTACAAATTGTTAAGTAGGGTTTCATTCTCTTAGTGACGGAAAAAAGGGTCTTTAAAGAGGTTGTTTAAACACGCACTTAAAACAGCCTTTTATAAATATAACGGAAATGGGCTGGATGCAGGGTTTTAGAAAAGCAGAACAGCTAAAAATGAGCAAGTTGCCAAATTCAGCTGTCCTGTCTGTCAGCATGGAAGTTTGAATTCCAACCGAAATCATGCCGGTAAAACCTTCCTAATACGTTCTGACCGGAAGAATCAGTTGCAAAATAGGATCGCCGTTCGCTGGTTTAATAATAAATGGCCGCATGGCACCAGTGAATTCAATTACCACATCGTCATTTTCAATAGCTTTCAATGCATCAAGCATATATTTGGAACTGAATGAAATCTTCAGTTCTTCACCTTCCATGGACTGAGCAGTAACTTCCTCTGCCACTTGCCCTACCTCTGGTGAGTTGCTCGTAATTTGTAATAGCTGGTTATCTTTTGTTGTCAGTTTGACGACATTATTTCGTTCATCCCTGGCAAGCAGAGAGGCACGATCAATGGTATCAATCAATTCTTTTGTTTTTACATGAAGTTTTGTCTGACTTTTCTCCGGAATTAGCCGAGATGTTTCCGGATAATTTCCATCAAGCAGTCTTGACAGGAAATGCAAATGTTTGGTCCTGAACAGGATCTGATTGCTAGTAACACTTATTTCAACTTTTTCACCTTTATCATCAAGTATTTTATATAGTTCATTAAGACTTTTTCCTGGCACAACAATACTTGAAAATTGGCCATGCACGTCATTGATTGGAACCTGGCGTGATGCTAGCCTGTGACTGTCTGTTGCAGTGAAATGTAGTGTTTCATTTTCAACTTTTACATTGACACCGGTAAGAATTGGCCTTGTTTCCATAGTAGAAACCGCAAAACCAGTTTGTTTGATTAAACTTTTCAAGAGATCCGCCTGTATTTCGAAACTATCTTCTGTCTCCAGTTTTGGTAACTTCGGATATTCATCTGCGTCTTGTCCATTCAAGTTAAATTTGGCTTTTCCAGAACGGATTGTAACATTCAGACTGTCATCAGCTTCGATTTCAACTGTTTTTTCAGGAAGTTTTCGAATAATATCCGGGAAATAGCGGGCCTGAACAACGATGCTTCCTTCTTCAATTTGTTCGGCATAGACAATACCATCTTCCTCAGCCGGTATATGAGATTCGATGGATATATCAGAATCACTTCCGGTTAAGGTGATTCCATTTTGTTTAGCATCTATTTTCATTCCGGTCAAGATGGGGATGGCTGCTTTTGACGAGATAGCTTTCATGACATCCTGCACACTGGATATGAGTAGGTCACGCTGAATGACAAATTTCATGAAATGGATTCTCCTTTTGGATGCATATTTATATTAATTATTTATAAAAATACAGTAATAATAGTAGTAAGGCCTGTGATTATGTGGATATCTGTCGAAACATGCCGCAAGTAAGAGTTATTCACATGTGGACAGACTGTTCATAAGTATGGTACTTCTATCCACATTGTGAACAGTGCCCCTGTATTAAAATGATTTCAACTGTTCCTTTAATTCTTCAATATCTTTCTGCAGTAGAGTGTCGTTTTCCATTGTTTTAACAACTTTCTCATGGGCATGAATAACGGTTGTATGGTCCCGTCCACCAAACTCATCCCCTATTTTTGGCAGGGAGAAATCGGTAAGTTCCCGTGACAAGTACATGGCAATCTGCCGGGGAAAGGCAATAGATTTGGTGCGCTTCTTGGCTGCAAAGTCCTCCAATTTCACATTGTACTTTTCGCCTACTGCTTCTTGGATGCCCTGGATTGAGATGGTGCGCGGTTTGCTGCTTGGGATAATATCTTTCAAAGCATCTGCAGCAAGTGACGCGTCAATATCCTGATTTACCAGAGATGAATAGGCGACAACCCGGATAAGTGCACCTTCCAGTTCCCGAATATTGGTATCAATCTGATTGGCAATGTAAAGCATCACTTCATTCGGGATATCCAATCCTTCCGCTTTCGCCTTTTTGTTTAAAATAGCAATTCTTGTTTCCAGATCTGGTGGTGTGATGTCTGTGATCAGGCCCCACTCAAACCTGGAGCGCAGCCGGTCTTCCAGTGTTGGTATTTCTTTAGGAGGACGGTCACTGGAGATAATGATTTGCTTGTTTTCCTCATGCAGTGTATTGAATGTATGGAAAAATTCTTCCTGTGTTTGTTCTTTTCCAGCAAGGAATTGAATATCATCAATCAGTAAGATGTCCACATTGCGGTATTTGTTTCGGAAATTGGCTGCTTTGTTGTCCATGATTGCGTTAATGAATTCATTGGTGAATTTTTCCGATGTTAAATAGTCGACTTTTGCCTTTGGGTTATGATCCTGAACATAATGTCCGATTGCATGCATTAGATGTGTCTTGCCGAGTCCGACCCCCCCGTAAATGAACAGCGGGTTGTATGCCTTTGCTGGTGCTTCTGCAACTGCAAGGGATGCGGCATGTGCAAACCGGTTCCCTGATCCAATGACAAATGTGTCAAAGGTGTACTTTGAATTCAGCATTGTTTTGTTGCTTCTCCTGTATCGGAGTTGTCTGCTGCTGGAGCTTTTTTGGCGTCTGGCTGATATCATCCTCCGGTTCCTGTGCATCAGGGATGATAAAGCGGGTTGATAGTTCTGCTCCGGTGAGTTCCAGCAGTATTTCATCAATGAGTTTGGTATATCTGCCTTCAAGCCAGTCACGGGCAAATTCATTCGGTGCAGATACGGTCAGCGTATTATTGTCCAGTGATTCGGCTTTTGTGTTCTTTAGCCAGGTATCAAAACTTGGTTTGCTTATTTTGTCTTCAATACTTTTTAATGTCGCGTTCCACAAATCATCGATGTTTTCCATAATGGTTCACCCCTTTCAACGCTTAGTTGATGATAGAAAAACCCTTCCTCAATCCTTCAAATAAGGTTCTGGGTGCGAAAGATGGAAAGGTCTGCGAAATGGTTAAATTGTCTTTATTTATTGTGGATGGGGAAATGCCTCTGTTAGAGTGCATGTTTCTGTTATTTACATTATCCACAGTGTTGTTAATGAAATAAAGCACAATGGTGTGAATGAATATCCACACGTTGTCCACAACCTGTGGAGAACTGAAACTGGAGAAAATGATACACACATGTTAAAACACAAACATAATATCAAAAAATCCCCGATGTGCAACGGTTTTTCGTAAGTTATCCACAGTATCTACCGCTTGTAGACGGCAATTGTCCACACCACTATATTTTGTGAGCGGATTGTCGATAGGCGTTGTGGATAGTGGAAAAATGTCGAAAACAGGAACACAAACGTGTGTGGATAACTTTTTGCCAAGGAGAAGTTGACAGGCAGGAACTGTTTTCTTTATAATGATCTAGACTGTCATTAGAAGTGTGTGTTCAAAAAGGAGGATAAAAAGGACCGAGAAATTCGAGGCGGCGTAGTTTCGAGCAGCGGAATGTATGTGTTTAGATACATGAGTAGCGGAGAAACAAGCCAACGAAGAATTTCGATGTGTCTTTTTTACCGGACTTTTAGAACAACCTCTAGAAATGATCCTAAAAGGTTTGTTATTCCTCAGGGAGGTGTAGAATAAATGAAACGAACATTTCAACCAAATAACCGTAAACGTAAAAAAAGTGCATGGTTTTCGTAACCGCATGAGCACAAAAGACGGTCGTCAGGTTTTGAAACGCCGCCGTCGTAAAGGAAGAAAAGTATTATCTGCATAGACCACTGAACCTTTCAGTGGTCTTTTTTCCACTTTCGGCGAGTAAATACGCTAGAATACTTCAGGCATCCGGAGTGCATGTAAAAGGTGATGGCATTGAAAAAATCATATCGGATAAAAGCGAATAAAGAATTTCAGCATGTGTTCAAACATGGCAAGTCATTTGCAAACAGGCAGCTTGTTCTATATTATATAAAGAAGCCGGAGCAGACCCATTTCCGCATCGGCTTGTCTGTTGGGAAAAAGATAGGTAATGCTGTAACCAGAAATCGTATTAAGCGTTACTTGCGGGAAGCATTTCATGAACTGGAAGCAGGCGTTGAACCGGGATATGACATTGTAATTATTGCACGGCAGCCGACAAAACGAATGAACTACCATGAAATGAAAAAAGTTTAATTCATTTGTTATCTAAAGAAAAACTGCTTTCAAAAAATAGTAGCGTTTTTTATTTTTATATAGAATCTTTCATTGTATTAATGGTAAAATAACTATGAAAATGGGATACATAGGTTCTTTTTGTTAGTTAGGAGGAAAAGCGGTGCGTAAAAAGATGGTATTGCTGGTAGCCTTGATAGGGCTAGTAGCGGTTTTATCAGGATGTACGCAGATTAATGAGCCAATAACTTCAGAAAGTGAAGGTATCTGGAATTCATATTTTGTATATCCATTGTCAGAAACAATTAAATACCTTGCAGGGCTATTTAATGGTAGCTATGGTCTGTCTATTATTGTATTGACGATCTTCATCCGGCTATTATTGCTTCCATTGAACGTCAAACAGCTGAAAAGTTCCAAGGCGATGCAAGACATTCAACCGGAGTTAAAAGAACTGCAGGCAAAATATGCTTCAAAAGATGCCAATACACAGCAGAAACTGCAGCAGGAAACCATGCAGCTATTCCAGAAGCATGGAGTGAACCCGCTTGCAGGCTGTCTGCCAATATTTGTGCAGATGCCGATTTTGATTGCGATGTATCATGCAATCATGCGCACGACAGAGGTACAGCAGCATCCTTTCCTGTGGTTTGAATTGGGATCACCGGACTATATTTTGCCGTTAATTGCTGGTGGGGCAACATTCCTGCAGCAAAAATTAATGATGGCCGGCAGTCCGGCAGCTCAAAACCCGCAAATGATGGTCATGCTATATGTTATGCCGATTATGATTACGGTGTTCGCCTTCTTCTTCCCGGCAGCATTAGCATTGTACTGGGTAGTGGGTAACGTCTTCATGGTTGCTCAGACAGTTTTCATCCGTAAGCCAATGATGAAAGATTCGAATACTGGGGGAGACAAAAGTGAGGGAAGTAACTGCTAGTGGTCAATCGGTTGAGGAAGCGGTCCAATCAGCACTAGAGCAGTTAGACACCACAAGGGACCAAGTTGAAGTTGATATCGTTGATGAAGGAAAAAGGGACTTCTGGGTGTTTTCGGGTCCAAGCCGGCAATCGTCAGAGTGAATGTGCCAGCGGATCCAGTTGAAGACACGCGGAAGTATCTGCAGCAGATTGTGGAAAATATGGGTGTTACAGCAGAGGTAACAGCTGCGGTCACAGGCAATCGGGTAACGTATGATGTAGATGGGGAAAATGTAGCCCTGATTATAGGCAAGCGCGGACAGACACTGAACGCAATCCAGTACTTGGTCCATCTCGCCATTAATAAAGACCTAAGTGAACATTATGCCGTAACCGTCGATGCTCAGGGATACCGAAACAGAAGGAAAGAAACCCTGGAATCATTAGCTTATAAGATGGCCGATAAAGCGAAACGATTGAATAAAGAAGTGACGCTTGAGCCGATGCCAGCATTTGAACGTAAAATCATTCACCACGCACTGCAGAACAATGACCAAGTGACAACTTCTTCAGAAGGCCTCGAGCCGCACCGTCATATTGTCATAAGACCATAATATAAGATAGTTAAAAAAACTCCCGGAAACCCCGGGAGTTTTTTGACGCAGAGGACGTGCTAGTGCTGGCGTTGGCGATTGACGTTGTGAATTTAGCCATGGACGTACAGGACAGGGAAGACTACGGGAGCGTTAATCGCACATGTTAATAACTTTTTCTTAAACCCTTTTATTCACATGTGGATAAAAGGGTTTAATTTTTACCACGATAAAATTGCTAACATTGTGGATAACTTTATTTTTGACTGGATTTATGATATTCTATTAAGTTAGTGGCACAAAATAAATGTTTTTATATAGATGTTCATTTGGAAAAGATGGAGGTGAAGCAAATGGAGACAGATACGATAGCTGCCATATCGACACCAGTCGGTGAGGGAGCGATATCAATTGTCCGGCTGAGTGGGGAACAAGCGATTCCGGTAACAGCTGAACTGTTTCAAGGCAAGGACCTAGTTGAAGCAGATACGCATACAATTCATTACGGAAAAATTTTCGACCCTGCTGCAAATGAGGCTGCCGAAGAAGTGATGGTAACTGTTATGCGTGGACCAAAGACTTTTACAAGAGAAGATGTAGTTGAGATTAATTGCCATGGCGGGATGGTTGCGGTAAACCGTGTGCTGGAAATCGTCCTGGAAAAAGGGGTTCGGATTGCCGAGCCTGGTGAATTCACGAAGCGGGCATTTTTGCATGGCCGGATTGATTTATCTCAGGCCGAGGCGGTGATGGACGTTATCCGGTCCAAAACCGATAAAGCTATGTCTGTCGCTCTTAAGCAGATGGACGGCCGCTTATCGGAATTGATCGGACGGCTTAGACAGGAACTTTTGGAAACAGTTGCACACGTGGAAGTGAATATTGACTATCCGGAATATGATGATGTAGAAGAAATGTCCAATGACATGATGCAAGAAAAGACGAAAGAAGTACACGGGGAACTGGAACACCTGCTGCAAGTGGCCAAGCAAGGGAAAATTTTGCGAGAAGGACTGGCCACAGCCATCATCGGGCGTCCAAATGTTGGCAAGTCATCCTTAATGAACACACTCGTGCAGGAAAATAAGGCCATTGTGACAGAAGTACCGGGGACGACACGTGATATTATAGAAGAATATGTCAATGTGCGCGGGGTTCCGCTAAGACTAGTTGACACTGCCGGAATTCGTGAGACAGAAGATATTGTTGAAAAATCGGGGTGGACAGATCCCGGGAAGTACTGCAGGATGCAGACCTCGTTTGTTTGTGCTGAACCATAATGAGCCGCTGACCGAAGAGGATGAGAAACTGTTTGAAGCAGTACAGGGACTTGACTATATTGTGATTGTGAATAAAACAGACTTGGAACAACAGCTTGATTTAGATAAGGTAAAGGCACTTGCGAACGGAAAGCCAATTATTACAACATCACTTATCAGAGAAGAAGGAATCGATCAGCTTGAATCTGCCATCGCCAAGACGTTTTCGCTGGTGACGTGGATGCGGGTGATATGACGTATGTATCCAATGTGCGCCATATACAGCTTCTCAAACAAGCCAAGCAAGCGCTGGAAGATGCAATGGGAAGTCTGGAAATGGACATGCCATTGGATATTGTGCAGATTGATGTCACCAGAACGTGGGAGTTTCTGGGCGAAATCGTTGGCGACACCGCCAGTGACAGTCTGATCGACCAGCTATTTTCCCAGTTTTGCCTTGGGAAATAATCTAACGACTTATCATGATATAATGATTAAGTCAATACTTGTTAATAATGGACGTTTACGTAAGGGATGTTGTTTTCTTTTTAAACAATCTCAGGATTTAATAATAACAGGAGAAAGGGTGAAAAATGATGGTATATGATGCTGGACATTATGACGTTATTGTTGTCGGTGGGGGTCATGCCGGTGCAGAAGCAAGTGTAGCTGCAGCGAAAATGGGCGCCAAAACGCTAATGCTGACACTAAACCTGGATATGATTGCTTTTATGCCGTGCAACCCGTCACTGGGAGGACCAGCCAAAGGTATCGTTGTCCGTGAAGTGGACGCACTTGGCGGTGTTATGGCCAGAGTGATTGATAAAACACACATCCAAATGCGGATGCTGAATACAAGGAAGGGTCCCGCTGTACAAGCATTGCGTGCACAAGCAGATAAACCAATGTATATAAAAGAAATGAAACATGTCCTTGAAAGTCAGGAGAATTTGACATTGCGGCAAGGCATGGTCAATGAATTGATTATGGAAGATGGTGTATGCAAAGGGGTAATTACGGAGACAAAAGCCGCTTATTATGCGGATTCAGTCATCATCACAACCGGAACATTCATGCGCGGAAAAGTACTGATGGGTGATCTGGAATATGAAAGTGGCCCCAACAACCAGCGTGCCTCCGTCAAACTATCGGAAAACCTTGAAGAGCTTGGTCTTTCCATCACACGGTTTAAAACGGGAACTCCACCAAGGGTGAACAGTAACTCCATTGACTATTCCAAAACCGAGGAACAGCCGGGAGATGCCAAACCGCAAAGTTTTTCATATGAAACAACGGAGTATATCACTGACCAGATTCCATGCTGGCTCACATATACAAATGAATTCACACACCAACTCATCAACGATAACCTATCCCTGTCGGCAATGTATTCCGGTATGAAGCGTGGAACAGGCCCACGTTATTGTCCTTCTATTGAGGATAAGATTGTACGGTTCAACGACAAGCCCCGCCATCAAGTCTTCCTTGAGCCGGAAGGACGGGACACAGAAGAGGTGTATGTGCAGGGCTTGTCAACATCACTGCCGGAGTACATCCAGCATGACATGGTTAAAACCGTTCCGGGACTGGAAAACGCGGAAATTATGCGGGCAGGCTATGCAATTGAGTATGATGCGGTCATTCCGACACAGCTATGGCCAACATTGGAGCTGAAAAATGTCTCAGGTCTGTTTACAGCCGGGCAAATAAACGGTACATCTGGCTACGAAGAAGCAGCTGCACAAGGCATTATGGCTGGGATCAATGCTGCAGCCAAAGTTCTTGGCAAAGAGCCTCTGATCCTTGACCGCTCACAGGCATATATTGGTGTTCTGATTGATGATCTGGTTACCAAAGGAACAAGTGAGCCTTACCGTCTTCTGACATCACGTGCCGAATACCGTCTGCTGCTCCGTCATGATAATGCGGATATTCGTTTGACAGACATCGGGCATTCTTACGGACTGATTAATGATGAACGATATGAACAATTCACTGAAAAGAAACGGCTCGTTGAAGAAGAAAAAAACGTCTCAGCAAAATTGTTATCAAACCGGGAGAAGCCGTGCAATCGATGCTGAAGGAAGCAAACGGCTCCCCACTAAAAGAAGCAGTCAAAGCATATGATATGTTGAAACGCCCTGAGGTAACGTATGATATGGTGGAACAGCTTATCGAACCGAATGATGAATTACCGCAAATTGTAAGGGAACAAGTAGAAATTCAAATTAAGTATGAAGGGTATATCAAGAAAGCAAACGAACAAGTGGATAAAATGCTGAAAATGGAAAATAAAAAATACCGGATAACATTGATTATGATGATATTGATGGTATTGCCTCCGAAGCAAAAGAAAAACTGAAAACAGTGAGGCCGCTGTCAGTCGGTCAGGCTTCCCGTATTTCCGGTGTAAACCCGTCAGACGTGTCCATCTTGTTGGTTTATATTGAACAAGGAAAGATCGCCCGTGTTGCCAACTGATTACGAAGGATAACTAGTTGGGACGAGGCTGGACGTTTTACTTTTATAACCATGGTAAAGGGGCTTTGCGTAATGACACCTGAGCAATTTAAAGACAGATTGAGCGCTAGGGGGATTGACCTGACCCAGGAGCAAGCTGATCAATTTGAGACGTATTTTCAGACACTGGTGGAGTGGAATGAAAAAATAAACTTGACCACCTTAACCAATAAAGAAGATGTCTATTTAAAGCATTTTTATGATTCCATATCTGCTGCTTTCTACCATGATTTCACTGGAAACAGTCATATTTGTGATGTGGGTGCTGGGGCGGGTTTCCCCAGCATTCCTCTCAAAATATGCTTTCCTGAATTAAACGTAACTATCGTGGACTCGCTGAAAAAACGGATTCACTTTTTGGAACAATTGGCTACAAACTTGAATTTAACGGATGTTACATTTCATCATGACCGTGCTGAAAGTTTTGGAACTAACCGTACATATAGAGAATCGTTTGATATTGTCATTGCGAGAGCAGTTGCCAAAATGTCCGTACTAAGTGAATTATGTTTGCCGCTGACAAAGAAAAAACGGCACATTCATCGCCATGAAGGGTGCAAATGGGGAAGAAGAAGCTGCGGAAGCGACGAATGCATTTAAGGTGCTTGGCGGAAAGCTGGAAAGCATTCATTCATTTCAGTTGCCTGAAGAGGACAGCGAACGGTCCATCATTCGTTTACATAAAGCACATAGTACACCGAAAAAGTATCCAAGAAAACCAGGTACACCAGCTAAAAAGCCAATTACATAATGAAAAAGTTGAAATTGGTGAAAATATTATACCGTGATTTCATACTTTTTTACCGTCAGATGTGATAGAATAGCAATAGAGTTTAATTCTAGTTTGCAGGAAATCTATTACTAGCCCCATAGGCAGACGCGCTATGGTAGCATACTTATTTTGTAAGGAAATCATGATAATAATAGAAAATGTTTCACGTGGAACATTTTTTTCATAGATGCTATGTTTTGCTGACATGCCCTGATTTGCTAAAAATATTCGGCCAGTACAGAGAATGAGAATGGGACGGATTTTCAGTAAAACTGGTATTGTCCAGAGCAGCAGATGTGTTATTGTTGAGTATGTTTTTAAAAGGTGGTGATTTGGTAATGGTAAGTCCATTGAACCGAATATTTGGCATGGGCGATAAAAATGAATCAGTGCCAGAAGAAGAAACCTACCATCCAGATGAGGTAACCGAACTTCCCGTTGAAAAAATAAAACCAAACAGATTTCAGCCCAGGGCCGTATTTAATGAAGAAAAATCGAGGAACTTGCCCAGACAATACATACACACGGGATGATCCAGCCAATCGTTGTCCGTGAAGTTGATAACGGGGACAGTTATGAGTTGATTGCCGGTGAACGCAGGTGGCGAGCAGTAAAACTGCTGGAGTGGGAACAGATGCCTGCCATTGTCCGCAGTATGACGGACACGGAAATCGCCTCCGTTGCACTGATTGAAAACTTGCAGCGGGAAGAGCTAACAGTGGTTGAAGAAGCCAGTGCCTATGCACGGCTCCTTGACTTGCATTCATTGACACAGGAGGCATTGGCACAGCGACTGGGTAAAAATCAGTCTACTATTGCCAATAAATTGCGTCTGCTTAAACTTCCAGAAGAGGTACAGACCGCACTTCTCGATAAACAGATAACAGAGCGGCATGCAAGAGCATTAATTAAAATCAATGATCCTGAAAAACAAGTAAAAGCACTGGAAACCATCCTGGAAAAGGAACTAAACGTTAAGCAGGCTGAGGAGCTTATTGCGAAACTGGACCAACCGGCGGAAAAACCCGCAAAAAACAGCCGAAACGTAAAGGTGTCAGTAAAGACGTCCGGATTGCCATGAACACCATTCGCCAATCCCTGAATATGGTATCAGATACAGGGATTGATGTGGAGACGGATGAAGAAGATCTTGATGATTTTTATCAAATCACGATTAAGATACCGAAAAAGAACTAATTTATTCCATTATAGCACCTGGTAAAATACCATTCATCTTTGCAGAACAGAAGATGAGTGGTTTTTAAATTCTTTGCAGATTTTTAAAAGATTATTTAATATAGAATCGGATGCGCATTAGTCTATATATAGAATAACTTTTATGAACATAGAGGTAGATCTACTCATTTACATTTCATTAGATTAATTTTTCCTGACAAACGTTCATATTAATAGCCCATTTTTCAAAAAAGTGATAGAATAATAAGTATAGATTTTAGGTAGGTGACAGCATGGGAAAGATTATAGCCATTGCCAATCAAAAGGGTGGCGTAGGAAAAACAACATCAGCAGTTAATTTGAGTGCTGGTCTTGCCAGTATGAATTATAGCGTACTAGTTGTGGACACTGATCCGCAAGGGAATGCTACCAGTGGCGTTGGGATAAACAAGGCTGATATGGACCAGTGCATTTACAATGTCCTGGTGGAAGACTTGCCCGCGGAAAAGGTCTGTGTACCTACTCAAGTTCAGAACTTGGATATTATACCTGCCACAATACAGCTTTCAGGAGCAGAAATTGAGCTTGTACCGACTATTTCACGTGAAATACGCCTTAAAAAATCGCTGGAAAGTCTTAAGGAAAAATACGACTATATCATTATTGACTGTCCTCCTTCTTTAGGGCTGCTCACCCTTAATGCACTTACATCTGCAGACACCGTATTGATTCCTGTCCAATGCGAATATTACGCGCTGGAAGGGCTTAGTCAGCTCTTAAATACAATACGGCTCGTGCAAAAACATTTGAATAAATCGCTGATGATTGAGGGTGTTCTACTGACAATGCTTGATGCAAGGACGAACCTCGGCATCCAGGTGATTGAGGAAGTGAAAAAGTACTTCCAAGATAAGGTGTATCAGTCAGTTATACCAAGAAATATCCGGCTAGGGGAAGCTCCGAGCATGGTCAACCGATCATTACATATGATCCAAAGTCTAAAGGTGCTGAGGTATATCTTGAATTAGCGAAGGAAGTGATAAGCAATGGCGAGAGGGTTAGGTAAGGGTATTAATGCACTTTTCCCCCAGGATGTGGAAGAGAAAGATGATGATGTCATTAAGGAAATACCGGTTAATGAATGCCGTCCGAATCCCTATCAGCCTAGAAAGACGTTTCATGCTGACGCAATAGAAGAATTAAAAGATTCCATTATGGAATATGGAATCGTACAGCCGCTTATATTGCGCAAAAGCATTAAAGGCTATGAAATTGTGGTTGGTGAACGTCGTTTCCGTGCCGCAAAAGAGGCTGGACTGGATACACTGCCTGCAGTGGTAAAAGACTTATCAGATGAAAAAATGATGGAAGTTGCTCTTTTAGAAAACCTACAGCGGGAGGATTTAACCCCAATCGAAGAGGCACATGCCTATCACAATCTGATGAACGAACTTGGCGTTACCCAGGATGAGCTATCTAAACGGCTAGGCAAAAGCAGATCACATATTGCCAATATTGTCAGGCTTTTATCTCTACCTGATCAAGTGGTGGCTTATATCAACATGGTGAGCTCTCGATGGGGCATGGACGTGCTCTTATCGGGGTGAAAGATAAGGAAAAGATTATGCCGGTAGCCAACAAAATCCGTAATGAAAAGTTGAATGTGCGACAGGCGGAAAAATTAATTAATGAGCTTAATGACCAGGCGCCGAAGAAAAAACAGGCAATGCCGAAAAAGATATTTTCCTGGAGAAACAGGAGTCTTTGCTGCGTGACAGACTTGGTACAGCAGTTTCTATCAATAAAGGGAAACGTAAAGGGAAGATAGAAATTGAGTTTTACTCAAACGAAGACCTGGAACGTATACTGGAAACGTTTGAAGATTAATCCAATGTTGACGAGTGTATCGAATTTGTTGATGGCTGCGAATGTAAATGGTTTAAATACAAGAGGGACTGACTGTTGATGAAGTCAGTCTTTTTTAGCAGTTAAGAAGGTATAATTTTTTTTTTTACTGAATAAGTGCAACTAAGGTTTTCGCGACTTGTGATAAGCCAAGTTTTCTAACACCAACGTTGTACTTCCATGGAATCAAAGGAAATTTCCGTAATGTCGCTCCCGTATGAATAATTTTAAAATGGGGGTGTTTGAATCGTGATCTATTTTGATCAGGCTGCATCATCTTATCCTAAACCACCAGAAGTGGGGGAGGCTATGGTTCACGCGCTTAACAATATCGGTGCTAATCCTGGCAGGGGGAGTCATCAGCTTGCAAGACAGGCAGCACTAATCATATCAGAAACTAGAGAAAAGGCAGCGCGTCTGTTTGGGTGCAGTGATCCGCGGAAAGCTTTGTTTTTTCCAAATGCGACTGCAGCACTGAATCAGGCAATTAAAGGTATAACATGGTCAGCTGGCGATCATGTTATAGCAACTGTACTGGAGCATAATTCGATTCGCCGGCCGTTGGAATATGTGAAACGTAAATATGGGGTCGAAGTTACATATGTAAATTGGGACGGAGATACGGCGGCATTTGAACAGCAAATCTGGCAATCCATCCGTCCGGGAACACGGCTCTTAGCCATGACTCATGCTTCCAATGTAACAGGCTCTCTTCTGCCAGTTGGACAAGCAGCTATGATTGCCAGAGAACATAGTATCCCGATTCTTCTTGATGCCTCCCAGACAGCAGGGCATTTGCCGTTGAATATGCAGGATATGGGGATTGATATGCTCGCTTTTCCTGGGCACAAAGGACTTTTAGGTCCACAGGGGACAGGAATGCTGCTTGTAGAAGGCACTATCGACATGGAACCTGTCCAGCACGGAGGGACCGGAAGTTTTCCGAGGAAGCAGAAAATCCAGAGCAGTGGCCGGAGAAATTCGAGAGTGGCACTCTAAATACACCTGGAATTGCAGGACTGAACGCCGCTCTGAATGTACATGAATCAGAACAGGATGGAAATGTTCCACGTGAAACAATTTTAGGTCAATTGCTTCGAAAAGGGCTGCAGTCAATAGATGGCATCACATGTTATGGGCCGGATAAGGAAAACTATCAGCTGCCGATTGTTGCTTTCAATGTGCTGGATATAGCCTCACAGGAGATTGCGATGGTGCTGGATTCCCATTATGGAATAGCTGTTCGAGCAGGTCTGCACTGCAGTCCGCTGGCACACGATTTTCTTCACACAACAGAACAGGGTGTGATTAGAGCCAGTTTGAGCAAGTATAATACAGAAGAAGAGGTTAATCGTTTCCTGGAGGCAATACAGGAAATAACAGAATCATATAAAATGCTGTAACAATTTTATATAGATAGGGATGGATCTATGGCCTTACTTGGAACATTGGTGAATGGAGTTTGTATTGTAGCTGGAAGTATGATTGGGCTGTTTTTTTCAAAGATACCCGAGCGCTATAAAGAAACAGTAATGCATGGAATTGGCTTGGCCGTTATTCTGATTGGGATGCAAATGGCCCTGTCTACAGAAGCAATCATTGTTGTGCTCTTGAGTCTGCTAACCGGTGCAGTGATTGGTGAACTGCTGCATTTGGAAGAGGGATTGAACAAGCTGGGGGAATGGCTGGGAAATAAATTTTCATCAGCAGATGATGATAGTAGGGTTGCACAGGGGTTTGTGACGGCATCACTCGTTTTTGTTATTGGTGCGATGTCAGTCGTAGGAGCACTGGACGGCGGCTTGCGCGACAATCATGAGGTTTTGATCACAAAAGGGGTGATTGACGGATTTGTCGCATTGGTGCTGACGACAACACTTGGGTTTGGTGTCTTGTTTTCTGTTGTTCCGGTTTTCTTATATCAAGGAACAATCGCATTATTGGCCACCCAAATCGAGCGGTGGATTCCTGAGCAGGTCCTGAACGGAATGATTGTGGAGCTGACCGCGGTCGGTGGTCTTATTATTGTCGCAATTGGACTAAATTTGCTTAACATAACGAAAATACGTGTTGGGAATTTACTGCCATCCATTGTAACGGTTGGACTAGTCTATGCAGTCTATTTACTTTTTTAATAAGTGGTACGTATGTGATAGTTTCTCGAAATAAAAACTCTGCCCTGTGGTGCCGGCAGAGTTTTTTATATCATCCTTTCACTTTTATCATTTGCTGCGGCAAGTTTTGATAGGGTATGTGTATGTACAAGCTGTTCATCAATTCTATATAGCAGTTCCGACATGCGCTTTGCCATGGCAACGACGAGTGATAATCTCGTATTTTGCAGAATAGAATATTCCATAAAACCACCAATATTGACAACACCCGTCAGATGGATATCGCCAATTTCCGGAAGTTTCTTGTTTAAAGCAGCTCCGGGTTTCAGGGAACCGGTATCAGCCGTAATCGTGCCGACAGATGCAGATTTACCCAAAGATGCATCAACTGCAATCACAAATGGATTGCGGTGTTCCATGCGGATATAACGAAAATAGTTCTCCATATTGGCGGCATGTACTGGATCATGCAGTGTACCGTAGAGATGGATGTGTTTCGGTTTTTTTCTGCTAAATAAGAACCAGCAAACGGACCAAATGCATCACCAGTTGAACGATCTGTACCGATACAAATAATGACGTAGTCTCTCGATGTTACAGGAGTCCATGACAATATCCGTTTTGTCATTCGTTCCAGCAAGTTTGGATCATCATGCATCATTTGCAGCTTTTCATTCTTGGGCATTAAACGGTTAATCAGATTCATAGCTTATCCTCCACAATCATATTGGTATTAGTATACGGAAAAAATTTAAAAACTATACCTGTGTAAATAATGGAGGCAAAGCGATGTGGGGAGCAGGATTTAAGTGGATGTTTCTAATCATTGGGACGACTATTGGGGCTGGATATGCATCCGGCCGAGAGTTATGGCAGTTCTTTGGTCATGAAAGTGGCCTTGCCATACTTCTGTTCACAATATTTTTCACTGTAAGCTGCTATGTCATCATGGACGTAAGCTACCGGAGACAGTCAAGTGACTATTTGCCGGTGCTTCGGGATATCGTCGGACCGAAGTTGACAAAAGTGTATGATATTATGATCTTTCTATATCTGTTTACCACTACGGTTGTTATGATTGCCGGAAGTGGTGCGACCGGACAAGCATTCCAGTTTTCTTACTGGTGGGGAGTAGTGCTCATTACCATTGGCCTGATTGCTTTATTTTTAAAAGATATTAATGGATTGCTGGCGATGAATCAGATTGTACTGCCGCTGCTCCTTGGGGGGCTCGTATATATTCTGTTGTTATTTATTATTGACCAGGAACTGGATGTGTTCTCTCATTGGCATGAACAGCGAAATTGGACGGCTGCTTTTCCGTTTACAGCCCTGAATATTCTGCCATTAATTGCAGTCCTAGGGGCGATTGGCAATAAAGTTAAGTCCAAGCGGGAAATCCATATTGCTGCAATCGGCAGTGGGTTTCTGCTAGGGACGATTTCATTCATTTATAATAGCAGCTTGATCCAGATTGCGGATGAACTATTATTATATGAAATCCCGTTGTTTGCTATCTTAAAACATTATCCATTTGAAATTCTTATATTAATGTCTGCACTGTTATGGTTTGCCATTTTTACAACGGCAGCAGCAGGTATTCTTGGGATTGCCACCAGGCTGCAGAGTATATGGAATATTCCTATTTGGATGCTGGCAGCGGTCCTGATTGCTGTTATGATTCCACTCACTACACTTGGTTTTTCTACTTTAATTAGCTATATTTATCCGATCTATGGCATTTTGAATTTATATGTTCTCAGCCGTTTGCTTCTATACCCACTATGGGGCGGTAAGCAAAACAAGGAGGCATAGCCTGGTTTGCTATTTTCTTTTCTTTATACATCAAGTATTGTAAAATCAATGTATAGAATAGCGGCCGGAGGTTATAGCTTGCAGTTTTTACAAGATCAATTTATGAATGTATGGAACTATGTAACAGGGCCGGCACTCTGGCTGGCAATTGGAACGGCATTCCTGCAAACCGTTTCCATCATTATCCTGGCAATGCTGGTCATCCGTTTTGGCAATAAAATGGTTGAACGTATTTTTGAAAGTAGAACACGCAGGCCATTCCGGATAACGGAGAGAAGAGAAGTCACGCTGAAGAAACTGATTCAGAATGTATTGAAATACACCGTTTACTTTATTGCTATTATCACGATTCTTGATGACGTATTCGGCCAGGATATTAAAGCATTGCTTGCGGGTGCCGGAGTGGCTGGTCTGGCAATTGGTTTTGGTGCACAGAATCTTGTCCGTGATGTTATTTCCGGCTTCTTTATTATCTTTGAAGATCAATTCTCTGTCGGTGATTATATTTCCGTTTCCGGTGTAGAAGGGACGGTCGAAGAAATCGGGCTGAGGACATCGAAAATATAGAGCTGGACAGGGGAGCAGCATGTTCTTCCCAATGGTGGTGTGACGCAGGTGACGAATTATTCGGTACATAATGGTCTTGCCATTGTTGATGTCAATGTGCCATATGAAAGTGATGTGGCTGCTGCCGAACAGATTATTGAAGAGGTGGGCGAACGTTTACCTGATCAATATGAGGAGATAGTCCGCGTTCCGGAAGTTATCGGGGTGCAGACGCTTGCTGCTTCCCACTATGTAGTCAGGGTGATTGCAGAAACGCTGCCGGTTTACCAGTGGGCAGGTGCACGTATTATAAGGAAGGAAATAAAAGAAGTCCTTTATAAGAAAGGAATTGAAATACCAGCACCAAGACTAGTGATGTATTCGCGCAATCAGGAACCGACATCACTGGAGGTGGAACCGAACAGGCAGATGCAGGAGGGGGATTAGTAATGGCAGATAAGGAATTTGGACTAAATGACATTGTTGAGATGAAAAAGCCACACCCATGCGGCGAAAATAAATGGAAAATAATTCGAATGGGAATGGATATCCGGATTAAGTGTATGGGATGCGATCATAGTGTCATGATACCGCGTAAAACATTTGCTAAAAAATGAAGAAAATTCTGGAAAAAGCTGAAGAATAATTTCCTTAAAATTTTCATTGCTGACCATAAAACGTTAAATTCGAAAAGCCCACAGATGGAAAATAGAATTTTAGTGCCCACTTCCGTAAAAATAAGCATTTTCGAATGCTTATTTTTGTTTTTCCATAGCTTGTCATTTTTAAAGCTTGTATCTATAATTGATATGACTGACGCGTTCATATGAATGGAAATCCTTAAGGAGTGAAGGTTACATGGCTTTGACAGCAGGAATTGTCGGGCTTCCAAACGTTGGTAAGTCCACATTGTTTAATGCAATCACCCAAGCGGGAGCAGAAGCGGCGAACTATCCGTTTGCAACGATTGACCCGAATGTGGGGATTGTGGAAGTTCCTGACAATCGCTTAGATAAATTAACAGAATTAGTGAAACCGAAAAAACTATCCCGACAACGTTTGAGTTTACAGATATAGCCGGGATTGTCAAAGGTGCAAGTAAAGGTGAAGGGCTGGGAAACCAGTTTCTTGCCAATATCCGCCAGGTGGATGCAATTGTGCAAGTAGTACGCTGTTTTGCGGATGAAAATGTCACCCACGTATCAGGTAAAATTGATCCGGTTGATGACATGGAAACGATTAACTTGGAGCTGATATTGGCGGATTTGGAGACCGTCACGAAACGGATCCAGCGCGTGGAGAAAATGGCCAGGCAAAAGGACAAGGAAGCTGTTGCGGAATATGACGTGCTGACGAAGGTGAAAGAGGGGCTGGAAGCAGAGCAGCCTGTACGGGTATTGGAATTTTCGGAAGAGCAGTGGAAAATAGTCAAAGGACTTCATCTGCTGACAAGCAAACCGGCGCTGTATGCGGCGAATGTAAGTGAAGAAGAAGTTCAAGATCCGGATGGGAATGAACATGTCCAGAAAGTAAAGGAGTATGCAGCGGCTGAACATGCAGAAGTAATTACGGTCTGTGCTAAGATTGAAGAGGAAATTTCCGAACTTGACCAGGAGGAAAAAGAACTGTTCCTGGAGGATTTAGGTATTGCTGAAGCCGGGCTTGATCAGCTGATTAAAGCATCGTACAGCCTCCTTGGACTGGGTACATTTTTACTGCCGGCGAACCGGAAGTTAGAGCATGGACATTTCGCAAAGGGATGACAGCACCACAGGCAGCCGGTGTCATCCACTCCGACTTCGAGCGCGGCTTTATCCGAGCAGAAACCGTCTCCTATGAAGATTTGATTGAAGCAGGTTCCATGGCAACTGCCCGGGAACATGGCAATGTCCGGCTGGAAGGAAAAGACTATATCGTACAGGACGGGGATGTCATCCACTTCCGGTTTAACGTTTAAATTGGCTTATTAATATTTGATACAGCCGTAGAAAATAGTAACAGTCTTGTCGGATTAGGACGAAGCTTATCAGCAGTGGAAATACGCGAGACCCCGCAGGTGAGGTACGAGCTGAGGAGGCTTGCGGTTTGCCCGCGGAAATCGAGTGTATTTCCACTGCGGGATTAGAAAAAAACTTCTAAGGATGCGGGAACTAGCAGCAATATAGGAAATAAAGTAAATCAGGATCTCTCGAATGCTTGTTTTTCATGCGATCATTTGGTATAATACTCCACTGTGAGTAATAAACAGATGATTACTCCTTGCTCTTGCCGAATGGGAAGGGCCGTTAAGACCAGAAGGAGGTGTAACGGATGAGAAAATATGAAATCATGTACATCATCCGCCCGGATATGGAAGAAGAAGCGCAGACAAGTTTGATTGAGCGTTTCAACAGCGTATTGACCGATAACGGGGCGGAGATTGAAAAAGTTGATGAAAAAGGCAAGCGCCGTCTTGCATACGAGATCAACGACTACCGTGATGGATATTATGTTGTCATCAACTTCAGTGGTGATGAAAATGCCATCAATGAATTTGACCGTCAGGCAAAGTTCACTGATGATATTATCCGTCATATGGCAATTCGTGAAGATGATCAATAATAGGGAGTGGTTCTGATGTTAAATCGTGTCGTTCTAGTTGGCAGATTAACGAAGGATCCTGATTTACGCTATACTGCAAGTGGTGTGGCAGTAGCCAATTTTACTTTGGCGGTCAACCGCCCCTTTTCCAATCAGCAGGGCAGCCGGGATGCTGACTTTATTAACTGTGTCATTTGGCGCAGAGCAGCTGAGAATCTGGCAAACTATATGAAAAAAGGCAGCATGGTCGGAGTTGACGGCCGCATCCAGACTCGCACATTCGAAGGCCAGGACGGAAAGACAGTCTTTGTGACAGAAGTTGTTGCTGACAGTGTTCAGTTCCTGGAATCAAAAGGATCTTCACAAAACAGAGGACAGCAGTCATCAGGATTCCAGCCAAACCAGAACCAGAACCAAAGTCAGAACCAACCTGATCAAAAACCAGCCAGTGACAACCCGTTCAAAGATAACGGGGAACCGATTGATATATCAGATGATGATTTACCGTTCTAGAAGACAAGCGTAGTGATGGATTAGCTTGATTGATTATCGTGTAATCTGAAGCCAGCTGTTTCTAGTTCGTAAACATGAAAAGGAGGGTTTCAAATGGCAGCTCGCCGTGGTCGTGCAAAGCGTCGGAAAGTGTGTTATTTTAAATCCAATGGCATTACACACATTGACTACAAAGATGTTGACCTTTTGAAGAAGTTCATTTCTGAGCGCGGGAAAATCCTCCCACGCCGTGTTACAGGAACTTCTGCTAAATATCAGCGCAAATTGACCAAAGCAATCAAACGTGCCCGTCAAATGGCACTATTGCCATACGTGGCAGAATAAGCAAAAACCCGATTCACACATTGAAGCTGTGTGAATCGGGTTTTTAGGTTTTTAATAAGTTTGCTTTCTAAAAACTGTTGCTTTTGCATCACCTAAGAGAATGAAAACGCTGTGAGTAATTCTATAAAATGCGACGTAACTGTAAAAATTGATCCTATGACACCGCTCCGGCAATACACTTCGCTTTCCATGGGCACGGCCTCAGCCTCCTCGGAAGCAAAAACCGCTTCCTGTGGGGTCTTCGGACACGTGCTGTTCCCATAGGAGTCTTCGTATATTGCCTCCGCTAACAATGAAATTCTGCATATGGAACGAACATCACAATAAGCTGCGGAAAAATCGACACTCCTGCGGGAAAGGAACAGTCTAAGACCCACGAGCGTTCGATAGTGAGTGAGGAGGCTGAAGCGTTCCCCGCGGCAAAGAAGACACTGCGAATGCGACCAAAGGAAGCATGAGCTGATGTCGCGCTTGTACCCGGAGCGGTGAAAGGGAGTATTTTTCCGCAGCGGCAAGCTAGCACTCATTTCCAATAGAATTTGAGGAAGATATACAATAGTTGTGTCGCAGTTTACAGCTGCACTGAACAACAACAACGTTTATGAAAAGAGCCTTTACTAACCATTTATACCAATGTGCCGTTCTCAATCTGCAAAATCCGGTTTCCAAGCAGTTTTGCTTCTTCCTTATCGTGGGTAACCAAAAGGATCGGTATGTTCCAAAACGCATGCAGTCTTAATAGCTCGTTCCGGCATTCCATTTTCGTCTGGTTATCAAGGGAAGAAAATGGCTCATCCAATAGCAGTGCCTCCGGTTCCGTTGCCAATGCACGCACAAGTGCGACACGCTGCTTTTCCCCACCGGAAATAGTTCTTGGATATTCCTCCAGTAAATGCTGGATGCCCGCTACTTCCATAAGCTTTTTGGTCAATTGCTCGTTTTTCATGCCATATTTTATATTATTCCAGACCGTCATATGCGGAAATAGTGCATAATCCTGAAAAAGATAGCCGATGCGGCGTTATTGACGGGCAGCGGCTTTTTGCCCTCTTGTAATAGATCCCGGCCATTAAGTGTGATATAGCCGGAATCTGGTTGGCTGAGCCCGGCTATACAATTCAGTATCGTCGTTTTCCCCGCACCAGATGGGCCCGACAGCACCACAATCTCTCCACCGGCTTCCAGCTGTACATCAAGTGTAAATGCCTTCAACTTTTTCTGTATATTTATATTTAGCGAGAGCATTATTCATCCCGTCCCTCACTGATCATTTGTAAAACGCAAAATATTACGGCCACTCCACCAGTTCAGCCATAATATAGCAAGAAAGCCAATAATGAGAATGCTGATTACCCAAAACACTGCCGCGTCTATTTCACCCGATTCGACGGCGAAGTAAATGGCAAGCGGAATAGTCTCAGTTCGATCTGGAATATAGCCGGCCACCATCAATGTTGCTCCAAACTCTCCCAGTGCACGCGCAAATGTTAATACGAGCCTGCCAGCAATCCGGGCCATGCAAGCGGGAATGATATCGTCCAAAAACTCGCCATTTGGAAGCTCCCATCGTAAGTGCAGCATTTTCGATATTCCGGTCATAGTTTGAAAAAGAAGCTGCTGCGCTCTGGTACATTAATGGAAATGCCACAACAGCGGCAGCAATTACTGCACCAGTCCAGGTGAATACAATCTGGACATCGAACCAGTTTAACAGCAGTTTCCCAATAGGACCGTTTCTTCCGAATAAATAAAGGAGACCGAATCCGACAACCGTTGGCGGGAGTACTAATGGCAGCATGAGAATGGACTCCAGCACCCGCTTTCCCAGAAATGAACTGCGTGCAATCAATCTTGCTGCGGTTATCCCAATGACCGATACGATTAGTGTGGCAATACCGGCAATTTTTAAGGACAATAATAATGGTGTTAGGTCCATCGACATTCTCCTCTAGTTCCCAAAACCGTAATCCTCTAGAATGGATTGGGCTTTGTCCGTTTGTAAAAATGAGAGGAATGCTTTTGCTGTTTGCTTCGCCTCGCTTGACGCCATGACGGCAGCTGGATACGTAATCGGGTCATGGAGATTCTCATCGATTGACAGCACTTCTTTGGTGAGATCGGACCGCTTTAAGTCACTGCTGTAGACAAAGCCAATTTCAGTGTTTTCCGATTCGATATAGGTGAGAGTCTGTCTGGCATCAGTGGTATGGACGAGTTTGTTTTCTACGTCTTCCCAGACCCCGCTTGCCTTTAGCGCCTGCTCGGCATATTTTCCGGCGGGTACACTTTCTGGATTACCAAGTGCAATTTGTTTCACATCAAGCTCTGGCAGTTGCTGTAGTGACTTTATAGCAAAGGATTTTTGCTTACTGCTTGCCAATGTCAGACTGTTTTTGGCAAAATCAATTCTGGTGTCTGCTGCCAGCAAGTTTTGTTCAGCTAGCCGGTCCATCCACATTTGATCCGCTGACAAAAAACATCAACCGGTGCCCCTTGACTGATCTGCTGGGCGAGTTTTCCAGAAGCACCATAGTTTAGAGAGAGGACCACATTCGGGTGCTCTTTCTCAAATTCATCCGTCAGTTTGGCTAGCACATCAGATAAGCTGGCCGCGGCAGATAGAAGGATTTCCTTTTTTCTGTCTCATTCTGGCTTGTGCAGCCTGTCGTCATCACAAGAGCTGCAGCTAAAAGAATCAAACTGAGATAGCGCATAACAAAACCCCTATGTACGTTTTTTCGTTTCGGATAGACAGTTATTATTTTCAGTATTAGCACTAGTGAATAAATCATAAACACGCTCAGCCATAAATCACCTAGCGGGAAAATCAATCCAGCAGCCATGTACAGGATAAATGGAATCGTTGTCGTATATACTGTAAGTTTCCACAGTATGGAAAACCTTATTTTCCGCCACAGAAATTTAGCTAAACCAGTGCCAAGATAAGCAATCAGTGAAATGAATAAAAATACCATAATCGTCAGTGGCAAGTAATAGAATATAAAGAAATAAATTAGAAAGAACAGCAGATTCATACTATTACCGGGTCCGTCCACGTCCTGCAATCTGTTAGTGAATGATGGAACTGAAACCACCACCATCAGTATAAACATGTAGAGGACTGTAAAATCCATACCAATCGATTCAAACGAAACATCGCCTGTTTAGCCGGCAATTTCAGGCTATCAACAACATTCGCCAAAAACCATGATCTCTCATCCCTTGAGTACATTACATATAAAACTTCTTCTATTTAAAATACCATTAAAAGCACTTCATGACCATGAATATTCCTTGAAAGTTCCTCGCCCATCGACAAATTTCCCGAAATTATTTCCCGGGAAATAGTTTGATTTTGTAATTTCAAATGGAAACAAAAGCTTAAATCGTGTTATCATAGATTAATGGACAGATGGTACTGTCTGAACGAAAGTATATTTAACAAACACGAATAGAAGTAAAGAAGGTGCAGTAAATGAATCAATCAAAACATTTGGCAGATGGAGCGTTACTGACGGCAATTTATATGATCCTGATGCTGATAGCAACTTTTATCCCTGTGATCACAGTTGTTGCTACATTTTTACTGCCTGTGCCTTTTATATTATTTGCCTCAAGGCATGACTGGAAGCCATCGATTGTTATGCTTCTTGCTGCCGTTGGCTTATCGGCGATTTTTACGTCCGTTTACTCTGTACCGATCCCCGTCCTGATGGGTCTTGGCGGCATCCTGATAGGTAGCGCGATTTTCAGGAAATATTCTGCTTATGAGACACTGGCTAGCGGTACAATTGGCTTTGTCGCAGGGCTTGTTATACTGTTTCTGTTCAGTCAGTTCGTGTTTCAAGTTAATCTGATCAATGAAATGAATCATTTGATGGAAGAGTCGGCTGCGATGAGCAAGGACGTCATGGAAAATTTAGGACTTGGCAGTCAGGCCGAAGAACAGATGCAGCTGGTGATGGAACAGCTTGATATACTGATTGACCTCATTCCGGTATGGATTGCTTTAGCCAGTCTGTTAATGGCATTTGTCAGTCAGTGGATTAGCTATAAAGTGATAGCTAGATTGGAAAGTCGGTCACTGCACTTTCCGCCGTTTCGAATGTTTCGGCTTCCGGTTTCACTCATTTGGATATACTTTTTGCCTTGATTATATCCTTTATGGATTTATCCGGAATTGGTGCACAAGCTGTCAATAATGTCCTGATGCTGACTGGAATATTTATGGCATTGCAAGGACTATCCTTTATCTTTTATTATGCCTATGTAAAGAATATAACAAAAGCACTGCCGGTGATGAGCGTCCTATTGACCATTTTTGTTCCATTCATTTTCCTTCACCTCGTGCGCCTCTTAGGTATAATAGATATAGGTTTTGCACTCAGAGATCGCATTTCAGGTGGCAAGACATGAGCGGGAGTTCAAGTAGGAGCTGATGATATGCAGGACTTTCAACGAAAACCGGCATTAAGCGGCCATTTACTGGTGATGTACCTTGTGGCTGCAATTATTGTCGGGTTTATCTGGTACTTTCAATGGATGCTGGGACTGGTAATGACAGCGATTCTGGCTGTTTCCATCTATTACAGTGTCCGGACAGAACGAAAGCTGCAGAATGAAACACAAAAATATATTGAAACACTTTCTCATCGTGTGAAACGGGTTGGGGAAGAGGCGTTGCTGGAGATGCCAATCGGGATTATCCTGTTCAATGATGAGTACATGATTGAGTGGGCAAATCCGTACATGAACCGTTTTGCTGAGGAAGAGGACTCGCTTGTCGGGATGTCACTGAATGTGCTTTCGGATGACCTTGCATCACGGATAAAAGAAAGTGACGACGAAATCTGGCTGGAGTTGGATGGCTATCAATTTCAGATATCGATAAGAAAGGACGAACGGCTGTTGTATTTCTCTGACCGTACCGTACAGTCTGAAATTCAGACACGCTACGAAAATGAGAAAGCCGTCATTGCCATTATTTATCTTGATAATTATGAAGAAATCACCCAGAACATGGATGATACGCTGAAAAGTCAGCTGAATTCGAAAGTCACGTCCATTCTGAACAGCTGGTCAACGGACTATGGTATTATTTGAAACGGACATCACAGGATCGTTTTATTGCCGTTTTAACAAAGGAAACATTGGATCAACTGGAAAAATCAAAATTCGATATCCTGGATGAAGTCCGTGAACTGAACGCCGAACAGAACATTCCCGTAACATTGAGTATCGGTATTGGGGTTGGGGACAGTACCTTGCCGGACCTTGGAGAAATGGCGCAGTCCAGTCTTGACTTGGCCCTTGGACGCGGCGGAGACCAGGTTGCGATAAAAGACGGGATGGGCAAAGTCCGCTTCTACGGCGGTCGCACCAACCCGATGGAGAAACGGACAAGGGTCAGGGCGCGTGTCATTTCACACGCATTGAAGGAACTTGTTCAGGAAAGTGACAATGTCATTATTATGGGGCATAAATCACCGGACATGGATTCGTTCGGTGCAGCGATTGGCATTTTGAATATTGCCAAGGCGAATGGTGTGGACGGCTATATCGTATTTGACCCGGACGATGTTGATACCGGTGTTTATCGGCTTGTTGATGCGATGAAAAAAGATGAAGACTTGTGGAAGCATTTTATTGAACCGGATGAAGCGGAGGCATTAGTTACTAGCTGGACCTTGGTTGTAGTGGTGGATACACACAAGCCATCGATGGTTTCCCACGAGAAACTACTAAACAAGACGGAATATAAAGTAGTTATTGACCACCATCGCCGGGCAGAGGAGTTCATTGACAACCCAACGCTGGTCTATATGGAGCCTTATGCATCATCAACTGCAGAACTTGTGACGGAGCTGCTTGAATACCAGCCGAAGAACTTGAAGCTCAAAATGCTCGAGGCCACCGCTCTTCTCGCTGGAATTATTGTTGATACAAAGAGTTTTACACTGCGGACAGGATCGCGTACGTTTGATGCCGCATCCTACTTGCGTTCAAAAGGTGCAGACACGGTGCTTGTGCAGCGCTTCATGAAAGAAGACCTTGATATTTATATTAAACGGGGCAGACTGATTGAGCGCGCTGCAATTTACCGTGACGCCATTGCTATCGCCAAAGGCAAACCTGGAGAAGTTTATGGCGGCGTCCTGATTGCACAGGCCGCTGATACGCTCCTGACCATGAGCGGAATAAACGCCTCATTCGTTATTTCCGAACGGGACGACGGGCGAATTGGCATAAGTGCGCGTTCCCTTGGTGATGTGAATGTGCAGGTCATCATGGAAAAAATGAACGGTGGCGGCCACTTAACTAATGCCGCCACACAGATTGAAGATACGACCATTGACGATGCAGAAGCATTGTTGAAAGATATATTGGAAGAATACTTTACGGGAGGGGAAAAAGAATGAAAGTGATATTTACCAAAGATGTTAAAGGCAAAGGAAAAAGGCGAAGTGAAAGATGTTTCTGATGGCTATGCCCGCAACTACCTCCTGAAAAACAACCTGGCGGAAGAAGCAACACCAGGAAACATGAAAGCACTGGAAGCAAAAAGAAAAAACAGCAGCAGCAGGAAGAAGAAATCAAGAAGGAAGCGGAACTGCTCAAAAATGAACTTGCAGATGTGACGGTCGAAATAAAGGCCAAATCTGGAGATGGCGGCCGTCTATTTGGTTCGATTACATCAAAGCATATTGCGGATACATTGAAAAAGGATTATGACTATAAAATTGATAAACGTAAAATCGAGCTTGACAGCCCAATTCGGACGCTTGGCTATACCAAGGTTCCCGTTAAGCTGCATCAGGATGTTACTGGAACAATTAACGTCCATGTTGCGGAAGCATGATAGAATGATGTTTTCGAAGCAGAGGCCTATGTCTCTCCATAAGGGGGGGAACCGATGAGCGAACTATGGAATGATCGGACACCGCCGCATAATATCGAAGCTGAACAAGCAGTCATTGGTGCGATTTTTCTTGATCCTGAAGCGATGCCAACAGCTGCTGAACGTCTCATGCCTGATGATTTTTACCGGGCAAGTCACCAGCGGATTTTCGATGCTATGCTGAAATTGACGGACAGAGGAGAGCCGATTGACCTCGTTACGGTGACCACTCTCCTGTCCAATGAAAAGAAGCTTGATGAGGCTGGCGGGGTGGCTTATCTGTCTGATTTGGCCGGCAGTGTTCCGACAGCAGCCAATATCGTTTACTACAGCAAGATTGTTGAAGAGAAGGCATTGCTCCGCCGACTGATTCGGACGGCCACAGATATTGTTACATCCGGTTTTTCAACGGAAGAAGATGTGGAAGATGTCTTGAACGAAGCGGAGAAAAATATTCTGGAAGTGTCCGGACGGAAAAATACCGGAGCTTTTAAAGCTATTAAAGATGTTCTTATTGATGTCTATGATAATATTGAACAGCTTCACCATCATGACGGGGATATAACAGGAATTCCGACAGGCTTCAGGGACTTGGATCAAATCACATCTGGTTTCCAGCGGAATGATCTGATTATTATTGCTGCCCGTCCATCTGTTGGTAAAACGGCATTTGCGTTAAATATTGCCCAGAACGTTGCCATCAAAACGAACGAAAATGCGGCGATTTTTAGCCTTGAGATGGGCGCGGATCAACTCGTTTCCCGTATGCTCTGTGCAGAAGGAAATATTGATGCACAGCGCCTTCGGACAGGAAAGCTTGAAGATGATGACTGGAGCAAGCTGACCATGGCTATGGGAAGTCTTTCGAATGCTGGCATTTTTATTGATGATTCCCCGGGCATTCGGGTAAGTGAGATACGTTCGAAGTGCCGGCGCCTGAAGCAGGAGCACGGCCTTGGTATGATTCTGATTGACTATCTGCAGCTTATCCAGGGCAACGGCAATTCTAAGGAAAACAGGCAGCAGGAAGTATCAGAAATATCGCGTGCCCTAAAAGCACTCGCGCGGGAATTGAATGTGCCATTAATTGCTTTGTCACAGCTTTCGCGTGGAGTTGAATCGCGTCAGGACAAACGGCCAATGATGTCTGACCTGCGTGAGTCTGGAAGCATCGAACAGGATGCCGATATTGTTGGCTTCCTGTACCGGGACGATTACTACGACCAGGAATCAGAAAAACAGAATATCATTGAAATTATTATTTCCAAGCAGCGAAATGGACCGGTCGGGGATGTTGAATTAGCTTTTGTTAAAGAATACAACAAATTTGTCGATCTGGATCACCGTTATTCCGAAAGTGATGTCCCACCGGAACCTGTACACGCGTAACCAGCTTCATTATTATGGAGCTGGTTTTTTCTTGCTATTCACTTTAACGAATATTATATTGTAAAAACAATTAATTGTTCGTTTTTGTTTTGACATATAGGATCATGACTGGTAAACTCATGCTGTTAGTGATGAAAATACAAATGTTATTGTAGATGGAGGTGCGCCATGTCCTCAGTGGTTGTAGTCGGAACGCAGTGGGGCGATGAGGGAAAAGGCAAGATTACTGACTACCTATCGCAGAATGCCGAGGTTGTCGCTCGTTATCAGGGAGGCAATAATGCAGGGCATACAATTAATTTGATGATGCGACATATAAATTGCATTTGATCCCATCCGGAATTTTTTCAATGACAAGACATGTGTGTTAGGTAATGGGATGGTTATTGATCCAAAAGCTTTTACAAAAGAGATGACGTATTTGCATGATAATAGCATAACAACAGACCAATTGCGTATCAGCAATCGGGCACATGTTATTTTGCCGTATCATACTAAGCTGGATGCTCTGCAGGAAGAAGATAAAGGAAACGAGAAGATAGGGACAACGAAAAAAGGAATTGGCCCGGCGTATATGGATAAAGCTGCGCGTATGGGTATCCGTGTTGCAGATCTCTTGGACAAGGATGCATTCCGCACCAAGCTTGAACAGAATCTGAAAGAAAAAAACCGTTTGTTTGAAAAAATATATGAAATCGAGCCGATGCAAGTGGAGGATATCCTTGAGGAGTATTACGAATACGGTCAGCAGATGGCTCCATTTGTTTGTGATACATCCGTTGTGTTGAACGAGGCACTTGATGAGGGCCGCCGTGTCCTGTTTGAAGGTGCGCAGGGTGTCATGCTGGATATTGATCAGGGGACATATCCGTTTGTCACATCGTCCAATCCCATTGCTGGTGGTGTCACGATTGGGTCCGGTGTCGGCCCGTCGAAAATTGACCATGTCGTCGGTGTCTCGAAGGCGTATACAACACGTGTCGGGGATGGGCCATTTCCGACAGAGCTAACTGATGCGACCGGCGACCAGATACGGGAAACCGGGAAAGAATACGGTACGACAACAGGACGTCCGCGCCGTGTCGGCTGGTTCGACAGTGTGGTAGTCCGCCATGCCCAGCGTGTGAGCGGCGTGACTGATTTATCATTGAATTCACTAGATGTACTGACAGGAATTGAAACGGTCAAAATTTGTGTTGCCTATAAATATAAAGGGGAATTGATGCATGAATTTCGGCCAGTCTGCGTGTGCTGGCTGAGTGTGAGCCGGTCTATGAAGAAATGCCCGGCTGGACGGAAGATATCACCAGTGCCCGGTCCATTCATGAACTGCCGGCCAATGCAAGACATTATTTGGAGCGGATTGCACAACTGAGCGGCATCCAGCTGTCGATTTTCTCAGTGGGGCCGGATCGACTGCAGACGAATGTGGTCAAGAGCGTCTATAGCTAAAAAGCAAAACATGTGTGAAATCAGCCTCTGTCTCTACAGATAGAGGCCTTTTCATGTCCATTTTCCCAGCTGGAGGAAAGTCAGGATGCAGTTGTCAGGATAAATGCTTCATTTGATGAACAGGTTTCCTGGATAACCATCCCTTTATTACGTGTTTGTCACTATTTGTAATCTGAATGTAACAAAAGACATATATTTTCCTTAAAACGCCGAAAATTTCTGTTTTATAAGCTTATAGGAGTGCAAAAATACCCGGAATATGTAAAAAATTGTAATCCATTATACAATTCCTTTACATTTGCATACCCCCTATTTTACCGCAAAAGGAATTATGGTAGATTGGTAGAGGAATACAGAGGATTTTTCAAAAAAATACATATAACGCGTTGGCAAAAGGGGAGTAAAGCATTGTTTAATCGGAAAAACAGCCCCACCGTCCTCCGGGCAAGCTGCACATGCTGACTAAAATTGCGGTCATGACATGTCTTGGTCTGTCACTGACATTTACGACAGCATATGCAGAAGAAGATGGGGCACTGGAAAAATATACCACGTTTACGTCGATGGCAAACATGTAGGTAAAGTGAATGACAAAACAGCTATCCAGAACTTGATGGAAACTAAAGTAGAGAAGAAAAAGGAAAAATTTGATAATTCTTCTCTGAGTATTGGTGAAAATGTTTCTCTTGTTCCAGAGCGTGTATTTGATCCATCGTACGACAACAGTGGCGTAAGCACCTATTTGAAGGACGAGCTTTCCGTTAAAGCGGAAGCGGTTGAATTGAAAATTGGGGACAGCAAGTTGGCTATTTTAAAGATGAAAAAACGGCTAAACAAACTCTGAAAGCATATAAGGCTAAATTCGTTGATGAAGGAACTCTCGACAAACTAACACCGAAAAACAGGAAGATGAAGACGGCTATAGTCTGGAAACACTCGTAAACGAACAAAAAGATGCCGATGATCTTGGAGCCGGTGAGTCTATGATTACAGACGTTACACTATCGGAAAATGTTTCGCTTTCTGAAGATAAAGCAGTACCATCCAATATTTTGACGAAAAAGCAAGGTGTCAAAAAACTTCAAAAAGGGACGCTGGCTGATAAGGTACATCAAATCAGTGAAGGGGAAGCACTGGTTGAAGTTGCAAAGAAATACGATTTGACACTTGATAAACTGCTTGATTTGAACGAGGGGCTTAAGGAATCCTCTGTTCTGCAAATTGGACAGGAACTTCATGTTACCGATTACCAGCCGTTTGTCGATGTTATCGTCAACAAGGAAACCAAGGTTAAAGAAACCATCGATTATGAGACAAAAGTAGTTAAGTCCGATGATCTTTATAAGGGTGAAGAGGAAGTGAAACAGCAGGGCGCGGAAGGCCAAAGTGTCGTCCATTATTCTTTGGAGACACATAATGGCAGTGTCACTGACCGGAACATGGTTGAGGAAAAGACAACAAAAGAATCCGTTAAAAAATCATTGTGAAGGGAACAAAGGTGGTCCCTTCACGCGGGACAGGCAGCCTGCACTGGCCAGCTGTCGGCGGCCATGTTTCCAGTAATATGGGAATGCGCTGGGGATCCATGCATAAAGGCATGGACATTGCAGGCCCTAGCAGCCGAACCATACAGGCAGCCGATAACGGTACCGTTGTTTCAGCCGGATGGGACAGTGGCGGCTATGGCAACAAGATTGTAATCAACCATAACAATGGGATGCGAACCGTTTATGCACACCTAGCATCCATCAATGTCAGCCCTGGCCAGACAGTTGAAAAAGGAAGAAAAATTGGGGTCATGGGATCGACAGGAAACTCAACAGGCACACACTTGCACTTTGAAGTATATAAACATGGATCACTGCAAAACCCGCAGAAGTATTTCTAAAAGGCTGTTTTCTAAAGGTGGTTGCTTCGTCGCAATTTCTCTGGGAAGTGCGAGATAGGCAAGACCCCACAGGGCGGATGCCCAAGGAGGCTGAGGACAAGCCCACGGAAAGCGTAGTGTTTTTCCGAAGCGACTGCTTACGCCAAAATGACATCTAATTTGTCAACCATAGACTTTGGTGAACAGCCCTTTCTTATTAAAATAACAAATCAAGACTGACTCATACAGCAAAAGATGAGTCAGTCTTTTTATTAACTCGTACCATGTCGACCAGATTCAGCCTGCACCGTATTTTCTACCTCAATATAAGACATTTCAGGCAAAGTACGATAGAATAGACCAAAGAGCCATTAGCTAGTAGGATTGATAAATAGAAATAAACCCGGGGGCATTGACCCGGTTATAGAGATGAACCCAGAGCAAAGGAAGTGACGGTTATGAGTCAGAAAGTTTTAGTCGTTGATGATGAACAGCCGATAGCGGATATTTTAAAATTTAATTTAGATAAAGAAGGCTATGAAGTGGTCGTAGCTTATGATGGGGATGAGGCAATCAGACTTGCCGAGGAGGAGGACCCTGATCTTGTTCTTTTGGATATTATGCTTCCGAACAAGGACGGAAATGAAGTTTGCCGGGAAATCCGCAAAACACAGTCGATGCCGATTATTATGCTGACGGCCAAAGATGCCGAAATTGATAAAGTGCTAGGCCTGGAGCTTGGCGCGGATGACTATGTGACGAAGCCATTCAGTAATCGGGAGCTGGTTGCCCGGGTGAAGGCGAATTTGCGCAGGCAGCAGCAGGTTCCGGATGACGGCGTCAAGACGACGAAAAATATTAAGATCGGCAGACTGGAAATCCATCCTGATGCATATGCCGTTACACGGGACGGGGAACATGTTGAGCTGACCCACCGTGAATTTGAACTGCTTCATTATCTGGCCCGTCATATTGGCCAGGTGATGACACGAGAACATTTGCTTGAAACGGTATGGGGCTACGATTACTTCGGCGATGTCCGGACGGTCGACGTGACAGTCCGCCGGCTCCGTGAAAAAATTGAGGAAAACCCAAGCAACCCAATGTGGATTGTTACCCGCCGTGGCGTTGGCTATTATTTGCGCAACCCTGAACAGGAGTAGACATGGTTCATGAATAAAGTAGGATTTTTCCGCTCAATACAACTGAAATTTATCATTATTTTCATTTTGCTTCTGCTCATTTCTACCCAGTTGATCAGTGCGTATTTTGCACGTGGGCTGGAAAATGAACTGAATGATAACTTTGAGCAGTCGATTAATGCCAGCGTGGAAATTCTGAAAGTCAACCTTACTCAGGCCTTCAGTAAGGACGGCCGGAAGACGGTGAAGGACCAACACTTTATCAGGAAGTGCAGGATATCGTCAGCGTCAATGACACGAAGGATATTATCAATATCCAGGTTGTAAACATGCAGAGCAGAATTATTGCATCGAGCAACAATACAGGCAATCGGAACATCGGTAAAAAGATGACCAACGAAATTGTCCGCAATGCTGTCCTGTACGGCAAACAGGAGGAGAACAAACGGTATAATTTGGAGCGAAATCTGGTATATGTGCGGGCGGTCCCGATTTTTGACAATGAAGAGACACAGGTTGGTGCCCTCTATATTGAAGCATCGCTTGAAGGGGTGTACAGCCAGCTGGAAAACATTAACCGCATTTTCATGCAGGGTTCGGTTCTTGCCATTACAATCTCTATCTTCCTCGGAATACTGGTGGCACGGACTATCACGAAGCCGATCATGGAAATGCGCAGACAGGCACAGGCCATGGCCAGGGAGGAATTTTCCCAGCAAGTTAATGTGTATGGCAAGGATGAAATCGGCCAGCTTGCAGATTCATTCAATGATTTAACCGCGAAATTACAACATTCCAGGGCGCTGACGGAAGAGGAGAGACGGAAGCTGAGCAGTGTACTTTCCAATATGTCGGACGGTGTCATTGCAACTGATCGGAATGGTTTCATTACATTGCTGAATGATGCGGCGGCTGATTTGCTTGGCAAGGATCCCGACGATGCAAAAGAGTCGTTTCTCTTGGATGTGCTGCAGCTGGATGAGAACGAAATCGACATTTCCAAGCTGCCTGATAATGGATCGATGATCATTGATTTTAGTGATGATGATACTACCTTCCTGATTCGTGCTAAATTCTCGACTATATCTGATGAGGAAGAGGATATTACTGGGTTTATAACGGTTCTCAGTGACGTAACGGAACAGGAGAAGATTGAGCGGGAGCGCAGGGAGTTCGTTTCCAACGTGTCACATGAACTAAGAACACCACTGACAACCATGCGCAGTTATATCGAAGCACTGTCGGAAGGTGCATGGGAAGACAAAGAAATTGCGCCGAAGTTCCTTGACGTGACGAGAAATGAGACAGAGCGCATGATCCGTATGGTGAATGACTTGCTGCAGCTTTCCAGAATGGACAATCAGGATTATGAACTGAAAAAGGAACGGACGGAATTCATTGATTTCTTCCATCATGTTATTGATCGTTTTGAAATGAATGTAGCGGATGAAATCAAACTGAAGCGTGATTTGCCAAACGGGAAGTATGATGTCTGGATGGACAAGGACAAATTGTTCCAGGTACTTGATAACGTTATTTCCAATGCTATTAAATATTCACCTGAAGGCGGCACTATCCGATTCAGGGCAATGAAACAGCAAGGCCAGCTGCTGGTGAGCGTCTCGGATGAAGGCATGGGAATACCGCGGGATAAAGTTGATAAATTTTTGACCGCTTTTACCGTGCAGATAAGGCGAGATCACGCAAACTAGGCGGTACTGGACTTGGACTGGCTATTGCCAGGGAAATAATCGAAGCCCATGATGGGTCCATCCGCGCGAAGAGTAAAGAAGGTAAAGGGACAACCGTTCTCTTTACACTTCCGCTAATGAACACGAAGCGGAGGGGGTAAATAATGCAGCTTGAAACTGTCAAATCGTTTATATTATGGGTACTTGTCGGGGCCAGTCTGCTGCTTTCATTTGCCCTGTGGAATTATAAACCGGAAGTGGAAAGCGTCCCGCAGGAGCAATATGAAGATCGGGTTGACCTCGGCGGATACGAAGAAACGACGAAAAACCTGATTGAACCAAAGTCCATTATTTTCCGGAATGGGCAAAACTATTACAGTTTCCAAGACCCGAGTGGTGGCAAGACCCTATATCAGGATATGCATTCATGGGTGTTATACGATTTCCGTACAAGGGAAGACGGCAGCAGACCTTCTGCAAGCAATCAGCTGGAAATTGTTTTTCCGGATGCTATCCCTGCGAACATGCTTACAAGCCTATTCACGTTTAACGAGGATCCTTATTTACCTGATTGGAGCTTTAAGCGGCTGTTCATTACATTTAACCAGGATGCTTCATCACTGAATTTGATATTCCAGTCTCAGGATGGTGAACAGCAGGCAACAGCCGTTGTTAATGATAGTAAAAAATATGACCGATTATGGCAGCGTCTAACAACCTTTGAGGGGTTAAGTGAATATGTACGGTTTGATGAAGGGACGGAACCTATATATATTCCGAAATATGAGGTGGAGATTGCCAGTATGTCGGTCGCAGCGCAGGAGATTAATTCCCGCTTAATGGTGGATGCACTGTTTCGGAATCCGGATATTGTAACCCCGAACCAGATTAGCGAAAATGAAGTATACTTTACCGACAGTGCACGCGGTATTATGCGGGTCTACCAAAACAGGCGGACCATGGAATTTCAAAACCCGCTGCAGACACCTTTTGAACAGATGGATCCGGAAGCACTCCTGGAACTAAGCAAAAATAACATCAATGGCCATGTGGGATGGACGGATGAGTACAATTTGATGGATATTGCCGCATCATCCAATACCATTCGCTACCAGCTGTTCTATGACGGTTACCCGGTGTATGGAGATCATCATGCATCGATGATTGAGCAGCAGTTCAGGATCAAGGAACTTAATCAGCCAAACTTATACAAACGCCCGCTGTTCAGCCTGAAGAACTTGCTTGGTAAAGACCCGGCAGAATTGCGATCAGGCAATGACGTTATTTATTTTTTGAAAAACAATCAAACGTATGAATTGGACCATGTGGAAGATATCCGAATCGGCTATAACTTGACGTATCAGAGTAATGCGGACGCGATCACACTGAATCCATCATGGTTCATTAAGTACAGTGGCAGCTGGCAGGAAATTAAGTTCAACGATATGACGGATCAAAAAGGAGGAAGCTGAGGATGCAATGGAAACAAATTAAGACACTGTTTATCCTCTGCTTCCTCGCACTGGATGTCTATTTATTGTTTATGTTTTTCGATAAGCAGGAGGAATCTGATTTCGGCTATGAGAGTCCGGACAGTGCGACTTTAGAAGAAGAGCTGGAGTCGGAAAACATTACAATCAGTGCCGACCTGCCACAGAAGGAGATAAAACAATCGTATATAACAGCAGGCAAGAAGACATTTACGGATAAAGAACTGGATTATTTCAGTGCGCTGGATAACCAAGAGGTGGAGGTACTGGATAAAACGTTTATCCTTTCCCGTTTTAAAGATCCGGTCAGTGTGCCGGATGATGCGGGCGAGGACACCATTAATGAGCTTGTTAAAAGCAGAATTCTCCTGCCTGAAAACTATACATTTGGCTCGTGGAACAAGACGATGAATACCCTTATCTTTTTCCAGAAGAAAAAGGACCATCCTGTATATTACAATCAGAATGGGATTATTATTATTTATCTTAATAAAGACAACGAAATGATGTTTTATACACAGACGATGCTTGGGAAAGCTGAATCTCCATCAGAATAGGAGCAGACCCTGATCAAGCCGATGGATGCTATAAAGGTTCTGTATGAGGGCAACAGAATTTGGCCTGGTGATGAAATAACAGGTGTAAAGCTTGGTTTCCATACAAGAATACCACTCCCAAGCGGGGAACAGTCATTTGCCCCGACATGGATTATATCGGTTAATGAAGATGAGTATTTTTATGTGAATGCGATTGAGAACTTAGCGACTAAAAATGATGAAATGACATTTTTAACGGATGCGATAAAAGCAGCAATGAAAAATGTCCAGAAGCTTCCGGACGATAGTGACATCAAAGATTATGTACAGAAGTACCTTAAAGAAAAATTATCATCTGATAATAAATCGGAGTGAAAATAAATGACAATGCGTTTTAGTGTTTTGGCATCAGGGAGTACCGGAAATGCTTTTTATGTTGAGTCCGACCGTGAAAAGCTGTTGGTGGATGCCGGACTAAGCGGGAAACAGATGGACAGGCTTTTCAGCGAAGTCCATGTTGATCCTTCTGAGCTTTCCGGTATCCTTGTCACGCATGAACACAGTGACCACATTAAAGGGCTTGGGATTATTGCCCGAAAGTACCGTCTGCCTATTTACGCCAATGATAAAACATGGAAGGCCATGGAGAATTCCATTGGAACGATTGACGTTGGTCAGAAATTCCACTTCGGAATGGAGGAAGTAAAACGTTCGGCGATATCGACGTGGAATCATTTGGTGTGTCACATGATGCAGCTGAACCCATGTTTTACACATTCCGTCATAATGGTAAAAAGGTAGCACTTGTGACGGACTTGGGCTATGTATCGGAGCGGATCAGGAAAACAGTGGAAGATGCAGATGCATATGTGTTCGAGGCAAACCATGATGTAGAGATGCTGCGGATGGGACGTTATCCATGGAATGTTAAGCGCCGCATATTGGGGGACAATGGCCATGTTTCCAATGAGGATTGCGGACTTGCTCTCTGTGACATTATAAGTAATCGGACAAAACGTATTTATTTAGCCCATTTAAGCCAAGATAATAATATGAAAGACCTCGCACGTATGTCGGTCAGTAATGTTCTGACGGAACGGGGCATCCATCTTGATATTTGTGATACCGATCCGAAGACACCGACAGTTTTATATGATGTCGGCTGATTCATTCATTATTACTGTCCGGCAGTGCTGAAGAAGCAATCCTTTTATAGGTTGTTCAAAAAGTCCGGTAAAAATGACACGTCGAAATCTTCGTTGGCTTGTTTCTCCGCTGCTCATGTATCTAAATACATACATTCCGCTGCTCGAAACTACACCGCCTCGAAATTCTCGGTCCTTTTTATCCTCCTTTTGAACACGCACTTTTATAAAAAGGGGAAAATGGAAATGGCTTATTTTGGTGATGATGATTACAAAGGGCAGCATCAGAAACGCAATTGGCTCGTGCCTGCACTTATAGGCATCATTATTGGAATGGTAGTTGTCCTTGTGGCACTTCCCAATATATTGAAATCAGACATTCTGCCGGAAACATGGACAGAAAATACATCCGGGAACGCAACAAGTGGTTCAGGATCAGGGCCGAACGACAGTAATTATATGTCGGTGAATGTCTCTTCACAGACAATCGATGTTGTCGAGAGTGTATCACCTGCCGTTGTCGGCGTCATTAATATCCAGCGTAAAGGTGACTTTTGGCAGCAGGGCAATCAGCGTGAAGCCGGATCCGGGTCCGGCGTCATTTATAAAAAGACCGGCGGCAAGGCATATGTCATTACGAACCATCATGTCATTAAAGGAGCCGATACGGTCGAAGTCATTTGTCGGATGATACTCGTGTCGAGGCAGAAATCCTTGGCAGTGATTTATTTTCCGACCTGGCAGTATTGCGGATGGATGGCGGCAAGGTGAAAGAAACAATGGACATGGGGAACTCGACTAGCGTAAAGGTCGGGGAGCCGGCCATTGCTATCGGGGAATCCGCTTGGAAAGTTCCTTGGTTCTGTTACGCAAGGGGTGATCAGTGGAAAACAGCGCACCATCCACAGGATTTAACCAAGATGGACGGGCCGACTGGCAGGCTGAAGTCATTCAGACCGATGCGGCTATTAACCCCGGCAATAGTGGCGGCGCACTCATCAACATTGACGGTCAGCTGATTGGGATTAATTCCATGAAAATCAATGAAGAAGCAGTGGAAGGCATTGGCTTTGCCATCCCGATTGATGCTGCCAGACCAATTGTTGAACAGCTGGAGAAGAATGGCCAGGTGAAACGGCCATATATGGGTGTAGAAATATATTCACTTGACGAAGTACCGAAGACCGAATGGAACCGAACACTAAACCTCCCGGACAATGTGGGTGGCGGGGTTTATGTCTGGAGTGTAGAGTCACTGTCCCCTGCAGACCGTGCCGGCATTGAGCGACTCGATGTCATTACCGCCATTGACGGGAAAAAAGTGATGAATATGATTGATCTGCGAAAGATTCTGTATCAGAAGAAAAAGTCGGTGACTCCCTGAACGTGACGTATTATCGGAACGGGGGAGAAACAGGAAGCGACAATGGAATTGGCCAGACAGCGATAAGCTATCCTTAAGGAGGATAGCTTATTTTATATAGTCCGCAGCCCGAATCCAATTCGCTTTCCGTGGGCGAGTGGCAAGCCTTCTCGGGCAGAGCCCTGTGGGGTCTTGCCTATCTCGCACTTCCCGCAGGAGTCTAAGTGTATCCGGGCTGCTCAGAGCAAATATAGTTGTTTTTAGAGCAACAACCATACGAAAAAGACTTGGTTAAATATAGCTTAAGCCTAAGTTTTGAGTTAAATCCATGTTATCAACAGTTTATCCACAACCTGTAGATAGACAACTATATATCGTATAGAACACTCATTCCGCAACAAAATAGCTGCGAACATTTTGTGCATATGTGGATAACTCTGTGGATTACTGGACATTAGTCATTGCGGTTATGCTTGGGAAAGCTGTTTACCTGGTTTCTGCTGCCAAAGCAAGAGAAGCAGGATAAGCATCACAACATCAAGCCGAGCATCAAAAGCGAACCGCAGTATTCCTTGATTCATCAGGATAGGCAGTTTGGATAAATAAATGGCGCTGAGCATGATGAATATAAGTGGTGCGGCTGCCTGTTTGACGTATATTCTCCCGATAATAAGTACACTGCAGGCAATTTCCGTAATGGCCACAAAAAATAGAATCGTATCCGGAAATGGCAGTCCTAAATTCATGAAAGCAATTTTGAAGTCATTTGTAGTCAGTTTTAAAATACCGGATACGAGGAAAACGTAACCAACTGCATAACAGAGCCACTTCATTATATGCATGCGCTGCAAAACGGTCACCTCCATTGTGGTTATACAACCATGTATATGCCTGATTCCAAACAACCTTGACAAGCTTATTGGTAACTTTTTTGGATTTGTGGAAAGGTCGCATTGGCTGGCTATTTGTTGTTGGCACGGATTACCATCGCCGATACCTTGGCTGCCACTGTTGGAAGATCGAATAACACTAATGGACTGTTCACTTTGCCATTGTTGATGTTTCGGCTTATAATTTTAATTAGACAAATAAGTAAAGGAAGTGCAGCTGTTGATCCGACGTTTTTGCTTACTATAAACCGCACCGGCGGCTGTTTGCCATCGATTTCACGTCAGCGGTAATTGTGGCCATTTTGGAGCTTGCTTTTCCGATTGCGGTCCAGGAGTTCGTTGATAAATTATTACCGAGTGGGAACTGGGATCTGATTGTCACAGTCAGCATTGGACTGCTGCTCATTTACTTGCTCAGCACGTTTTGCAGTATATTGTCACCTACCTGGGGCATAAACTTGGTGTCAACATTGAAACGGATATGCGGCAGGATTTGTTTCAGCACGTGCAGCGGCAGTCATTCCGGTTTTTCGACAATACAAAAACCGGCCACATCATGAGTAGGATCACAAACGACTTATTTGATATCGGGGAGCTTGCCCACCATGGCCCGGAGGATTTTTTTATTGCAGCGATGACGTTTTTCGGAGCTTTTTGGATTATGTTCATCCAGAATGCCCAGCTTGCGTGGATTATTTTGATAACCGTGCCGCTGCTCATCTTTTTGATTGCCTATAGTAATATCAAAATGAACAAGGCGTGGAGTGCCATGTATCATGATATTGCTGAAGTAAATGCGCGTGTGGAGGATGCGGTAGCAGGTGTTCGGGTTGTGCAGTCATTTACGAATGAGCAGCATGAAATGGGCCGGTTTACCAAAGACAATTACAGCTTCCGTAATGCCAAATTGCGCGCCTATCGGGTAATGGCATTTGTCAACTCAAGTATTTACATGATGATGCGGCTGGTTGTTCTGCTTGTTCTGGTCATCGGTGCGTGGCTCACATTTAATGACAAGTTGTCCACAGGTGAGCTTGTTGGCTTTGTCCTATATGTAAATGTCCTATTTAAGCCAATTGAAAAAATCAGCGCTCTGCTGGAACTTTATCCGAAAGGCATGGCCGGGTTCAAACGGTTTACAGACATGCTGGACATGGCGCCCGATGTGACGGATAAAAAGGACGCTAAAGAAATGGAAACAGTGATGGGCGAAATAGCCTTTCATCATGTTACATTTGGCTATGAAAAAACACAGCCGCCTGTGTTGCGCAATTTGGACATGACCATTAATGCCGGCGAGACAGTAGCGTTTGTCGGTCCGTCCGGTGCTGGGAAACGACGATATGTTCCTTGATACCAAGATTTTACGATGTGGATGAAGGAAGCATCACGATAGACAGCCGCGATTTGCGCGATGTCACGAAACAGTCGCTGCGCAGCCACATTGGCATTGTACAGCAGGATGTCTTTTTGTTTACCGGAACATTGCGGGAAAATATCGCCTATGGAAAACTTGATGCGACAGATGAGGAAATTGTCCATGCCGCTCGTCAGGCACATATGGAGGAATTTATCCATGAGCTTCCGGATGGATACGAGACGCAGGTTGGCGAACGCGGCCTGAAACTTTCCGGTGGGCAAAAGCAGCGGATTGCCATCGCACGGATGTTTTTAAAAAATCCACCCGTCCTGATATTGGATGAAGCGACTTCCGCATTGGACACAGAGACGGAAATGGCCATCCAGCAGGCATTGTCCGAACTGACAAAAGGACGGACAACCCTGGTAATAGCGCACAGGCTGGCCACGATAAAAACGCTGACAGAATCATGGTCGTCACGAAACATGGCATTGAAGAGGAAGGAACGCATAATGAGCTGCTGGAACGTAACGGCTTGTTTGCCCACTTACATCATGCGCAGATGCGCTGATTAGGTACGTTTGTTGCTTAACTTCTTTATTCAGGTTGTGGATAACCCACTTATCCCCAAAAATCTGTGGATAGGCTGTGGACAATTTGTTGATTTAATGTATATAACCGCAGCATCTGTTACACTGGAAATAACCATTGCATGTGGATCAACCCCATTAAAGTGCGTGTTCAAAAGGAGGATAAAAAGGACCGAGAAGTTCGAGGCGGCGCAGCTTTGAGTAACGGAATGTATGCAATTTAATACATGAATAACGGAAAAGCAAGCCAACGAAGAAATTCGAAGCGTCATTTTTACCGGACTTTTTGAACAATCTCTTAAACGTAAAGGAGGCGACAAGCATGGAACGGTTGAGTGAGGAACAAATCGAAAAAGAATTGAAAGACTTGCCGGAATGGAAGCGGCTCGATGAAAAGTGGATTGAAAGGCGCTATCGTTTCAAAGACTTTTTGAATGGCGTTCGATTTGTCGATCAGATTGCCGAATACGCTGAGAGCAAGCAGCACCATCCTTTCATTTCCATTGACTACAAAGTGGTTACCCTGAAAATTTCGTCCTGGCAGATGAAAGGGCTGACCGATTTGGACTTTGAAATGGTCAAACATTTTGACAAACTATATGAAAAAGCTGCGAAATGATTACATGCGGGCGTGCATCATGTCACGCCCGCTTTCTTATGGTTTTCGAGAAATTGCTGTGTTCTAGTGGTGTATCGGAAAAATACTCACGACGGGTTGATAATTGGTATCGATGGGATGATAACTCCCCAACATTATGTTTTGTTAAAAGCCAGCTGGCTGTTCGGTAAGTAGTTGTGCCGGTGCTGCTTCCATTCGGCCGCTAGCAAGCCATATATAGCATGATCCGCGTGATAATCGTACAATAGTTCTGCCTGGCGAATCTGCCCCTCCTGTACAAAACCGAGCCGTTCCGGAATGGCACGACTTTTCCAGTTGTCAACGGCAGCACGGATTTCAATACGATTTAATGCAAGGGGATAAATGCCATAATCAATTAATCCACTGACCGCACGAGTCATGATTCCATTCCCCTGATAGGCCGCTCCAAGCCAATAGCCGATATGGCCAATACTATTCTTCCAGTCCAGGCTGTTAAACCCAATGACCCCAGCCAGTTCACCGTTATACAAGATGCCTGTTGTCAGACCGCTGCGATTGGCAAATGCCTTCAGACCGGACTGAATGAAAGCTTTCGAATCCTCCACCGTTTTGTATGGTCGACCCATGACAGCCATGGCGCAGGTGGTCCCTTGACTGGTCTGTCAGCTGGAACAATTTATCCGCATCCTGCAATTCCAGATGCTTCAACGCAAGTTCATCATCAATTTGGAATAGAAACACAGTATCACACCCTCATCGTAGTTAAAAGACATTTTACCATATATAAGTAAAAGATGTGGGATGAATTTGACAAGTTTGTAAACACCATTCACTTTGGGCTGTGTAATTGACCACCATGTTTGCAAAAGTAATAGACTGCTATGATGACGATATCCGGACTGCTGCGCTGCCGCATGATATCGGAAAAATGGGGCTGACGAGGGCTGACGAAAGAAATTCTATTTAAACCGGCAAATTATGTATTTCATTTAGCTCTATTGGACTATTTTCTATTAAATAGGTGGGCGGAAAGGATGATTTTATCAAAAACAACAACGGATTGAATATTTTAGTATAATTAAAATATTCAAATAAAGGGATGTGAATTTAAAAATAATTGCGAAGGATTATGTGAAGAAACTGTTTCTTTTTTCCCTTCTGGCTATGGTTGTATTCATGCCATTTGCTAATCAGGAAAAATCCTTTGTTTCAGCATCCGAAGAAACGGCACAAGCAGTAAATGAGAACGAAACATTAGCAGAAAAACTTGATGAGATTCTTAGTCACGATAGCCTGGAAGGGACAAGCACGAGTGTAAGCATTCGGGAAGCTGATAACGGTAAGCTGATTTATTCGCACGCTGGTGATCTGCGGCTCCACCCCGCGTCAAACATGAAATTGCTGACAGGCGCAGCGGCTCTGGAAACATTGGGGACTGATTATCAATTTTTCCACAAAATTGCTGACAGACGGTAATATTAAAGGGAAGGTTCTTCAAGGGGATTTGTATTTAAAGGGGAAAGGTGATCCAACCTTAATGAAAGAGGACCTTGATCGGTTTGCGGAGGAACTTAAAGAACAAGGTATCAAGATTATTAAAGGCGACTTGATTGGTGATGACAGTTGGTATGATGATGTTCGCCTGTCAGAGGATTTAAACTGGTCGGATGAACCTTACTACACGGGTGCACAAGTTTCTGCCTTAACCCTGTCACCGAATAAAGATTATGATGCCGGCACCGTCATTGTTGAAGTTTATCCTGCTGAAAAAAACGGTGAGGAAGCAGCTGTTAGCGTTACCCCTGCGAATGATTACGTTTCAATCGTCAACAAAACCGAAACCGTTGCAGCAGGTGAGGGAAAGGATATCTCTATCCAGCGCCAGCACGGGTCAAATGAAATACTTGTGGAAGGTACAATTCCTGTCGACGGTACAAGATCCAGATCCTGGGTTTCTGTGTGGGAGCCGACTGGGTATGCACTGGATGTTTTCAAGAAATCCCTTAAGGAAAACGGGGTAAAATTCGCTGGAAAAATGGATGTGAAAACCGGTACGACACCTAAAGATGCAAAGGTTCTTGCGTCTAGAGAATCCATGCCACTGGAAGAACTGTTTATTCCATTCATGAAATTAAGTAACAACGGTCACGGTGAAATTCTTGCCAAAGAAATGGGCAAAGTAGTACATGGGGAAGGCAGCTGGGATAAAGGGCTTGACGTAATAGAAGATGTCGTAACAGATCTTGACGTTGATAATGATACAATTTTGCTGCGTGACGGTTCGGGCATGTCGCATAAAACATGATCCCTTCCAATGAACTTACCAAATTTCTTGTGGCCGTCCAGGATAAAAGCTGGTTCCCGGCATTCGAGAAATCACTGCCTGTAGCTGGTGCATCGGAGCGGTTCGTTGGCGGAACACTGAGATACCGCATGACATCATCGCCTGCAGAGGGGAATGTTACCGCCAAGACGGGGTCCCTGACCGGTGTCTCAACACTTTCCGGCTATGTCACATCAAAGGATGGGAAAAAGCTGGCATTTTCCATTATGTTCAATAATTACCTCGCCATTCGGATACAGCATTGGAGGACTCCATTGCAACGACGTTGGCCGAGCATGACTTTCGGTAAAAAAGAGGACTCCAGCTACTTGTACTAGGCTCAAGGAAGAGGTGAACGACAACATGAACATAGCCAAAGAGCGTTCATTTTAAATTATGGAAAAATATATCTTAGGAAGGTATTCGCATTTTAATTATTCCTTCCTCCATTACCTTAACGAATGACAATTGGGGACTGCTGTATTTGCGGATTCGGCCAGTTTCATAAGGTAGTAGCATGTTTCTCGTGCCGTGTGGTCAACCATCGATGCCGAAAAGTTGCTCAAGGCCGTTTCTAGCAGTCCCATTTCCTCCAATTCACATAGAAATGACTGGAATAGTCCCATTTCCGCTGCCACATCATGATTAAACCGCTCCAGTGCAGGGAAGGCTTGGATATTGGTACGAAGGAGTCCAGTTAGATCAATGGCTTTCAGGTAAAATTGCTCAAACTGTCTGGGGAATCGTTCGCTTTTTTCTTCAGCTGTTTATCCACCTGATCCATTTGATGATGGATGGTACTTGCATGTCCGGAAGCATCCAGCAGCCAGCGCATATGATGGTGGAGCTCATGAAAAACAGGCGGTGCTTCCCCTTGTTTCAGATAACCGATAAGAAGCTCGTATTCTTCCAGTTCATTAACCATATGGTTCAGAAATGAAGGTGTCAAATGAGTGTCTATATTGCCCTCCAGCTGTCGTCTGATAAGCGTCAGCTTGAACTCCTTCAACTGATCAGCTGCGGCTTTCGTAAAGGTGATAGCATTGCTTGGGGTTATCAATGGTGCTTGTTCTGACAGCTGGTTAAATGTATCCGCACATTTTCTGGCATGATGTAATGCATCTGCTTCGTCCGGAAAAAGAGAGTCCCGGATGAGTCCGGCATGGTCGCCTAATATCTGGAGCCAGAATGAATGTTCAAAACTGGCGCTCTGCAAAAATCCGCCAAATGAAATCATCTCCTCCAAAAGTCGTCATTCATACATATGTATGTATTCAGGCAAATAGTAGGACTCTCTGAAAGAGGTTCTGCTTAAGGCTGACGGCATGTAGAATAAGTGTGTAAATCGTATTTCATTTCCGTTACATGTCCAAAATAGTGTAGCGTATTTGTCTGATAAATGGTAAAATTTTTGTTACAGTTTGCTTTATTGATTCGTAAAGGGGACATACACAATGAAGCTTTGGATGCGAAAAATAGCAGTAGCACTTATTGCCGTTATCACACTGGGATTATATATCCCGGATTTCGATATTGATGTGGAGGCCGAGCAGAGTAAAGAGACTGCTGGCCCTGACCTGCCGGAAAAAACCGATGTCTTGGATGAGGAGGAGTCGGCTCCGGTCACCAAGCCCGCCCTGGAGACAGAGCCAGACGTATCAACAACTGATAATACTGCCGCTTTTCTTACGGAACGGGCGAAAGAACAAGTGCTTTTCAAAATGGGGCCACGGATTGTGCCTAAGATGGAAGGTGAATTCCAGACCGTGATTTTCCCAAAAATGGAAGAGTCAATCGAGCTTATTCTGGCAAACGTGAATCTGCAGAAGCTCCGAATGTTAGCATTGCGGGAGAACCTGCTGAGGGAACCGGCGAGCGGATTTTTAATCTCCGTGATGAACGCACAGGCCAGCTTGTCGCCAAGTTCCATGTGAGGCGGGACCGGCGCCCGCAGGAAGGGTACTGGTTCAACTTTCATTATCATGTAAGCAGTGATGGCTTTCAGAAGCATCACGATATTGGAGAAGTGTATTGGGATAAAAATACACCGCCGGAATGGATGGCTTGAGAAGGAAGTCTGGTCGTGCACCAGGCTTTTTATTTGCCAATTAAATACTTACCTGCTGCATATGTGCAACGAAGACTTGACGACAAGCAACGTTTTCTAATGTATAATGAAATTTTAGGAACTCGGATCACATGCACATGGCAGGAGATCTAACTGTTTTTTAACAGGAAGCTGCCGATATAATAGGAGAGTCGTTATGGACGAAGAAAACATTACACGGATTCATCAGGATGGAAAAGAATATATTTTGATAGGCACAGCACATGTTTCCAAACATAGCGCCGAGCAGGTCAAAGAAGTGATTGCAAGCGAACAGCCAGATGCTGTCTGTATTGAACTGGACAAGCAGCGCTACAAGTCCGTTACAGAAGGTAATAAGTGGAAAGAAATGGACATTTTTCAAGTAATTAAAGAAAAGAAGGCAACATTGTTGTTAATGAATTTGGCCATTTCTTCCTTTCAGAAACGAATGGCCAAGCAATTGGCATTAATGCCGGCCAGGAGATGATCCAGGGCATTGAATCGGCAAACGAAACCGGTGCAGAACTAGTTCTTGCCGACAGGGATATCCAGATTACTTTTTCCCGCATATGGGGAACAATCGGGCTGAAAGGGAAAATGATGCTCTTGATGCAAGTCATTGGGGGTATCTTCAGCCAAGAGACGATTACAGAAGAAGAACTGGAGAAATTAAAGTCGAAGGATATGCTGGACAGCATGCTGGATGAGTTTACCGAGCATTTTCCAAGGCTAAAGAAACCGCTAATTGACGAACGGGACCAATACCTCGCCCAAAAGATCAAAGAAGCATCGGGCGATAAGGTTGTTGCTGTGCTCGGGGCGGCACACGTCCCTGGAATCAAAAAGGAGCTACATAATGAGCATGATTTGGAGCGGCTGCAGGAACGCCCGCCCAAGTCGAAAGTTCCGAAAATCATTGCCTGGACCATTCCGATTCTGATCTTGTCCGTTATTGCTTATACATTCTGGACAAACCCATCAGCAGGCTGGCAGCAGACCATAAGCTGGATTTTATGGAACGGAAGCTTGTCCGCCATTGGAACAGCCGTTGCATTAGGACATCCACTTACCATTCTAACGGCTTTTCTCGCAGCACCGTTGTCGTCGTTGAACCCACTGATCGCCGCGGGCTGGTTTGCCGGTATTGTCCAAGCACTGGTCCGCAAGCCAAATGTAGGCGACTTTGAACAATTAACGGAGGACGTTCATCATGTGAAGGGATTTTGGAACAACAAAGTAACCCGTATCCTCCTTATCGTGGTCCTGGCAAATATCGGAAGCTCTCTCGGCACATTTATTGGCGGCGCCGACGTGATCCGCTTGTTTTTCGAAAACCTTTAATCAGGTAGCGATCCAATCGAGTCAAACCGAGTTTTAAAATCGCTGATACAATAAAAAAGCTTGAGGGCATACTACCCTCAAGCTTTGTTCTCCAAATCCTTATCCTTCAGTTTGAATCCGATAAATTTCGCTTCAGTCATGCCCTCAACGGCATATTTGACCCCTTCTTTTCCGATGCCGCTTTGTTTAACCCCGCCGTATGGGTGGTTGTCCTGACGATAGGTGGAGATCTCGTTGATCCAGACACCGCCCATTTCGAGCTGGTCAGCGACCCTTAATGCCCGGTCCAAATTCTTTGTGAAAACGCCTGCCTGCAGTCCATAAATGGAATCGTTGGAATAGGTGACGGCGTCTTCTTCACTGTCGAACGGAATGACGGATACAATTGGTGCAAATACTTCTTCGGCAATGATTTTCATGTTGCTTTTGACGTTGGTCATGATGGCTGGTCGCAGTACGGTTCCTTCCCGGTTTCCACCAACTTCAAGTTTGGCTCCGTTATCAACAGCATCGTCAATCCATTGCTTGGCACGTTCAGCCTCTTTTTCGTCAATCATTGGCCCGATATCGGTATCTGTTTCTACGGGATCCCCAACTCTTAATGCTTTGGTTTTTTCAATAAACTGTCGCAAAAACTGGTCGTATACGGACTTCTGCACGTAAATGCGCTGTGCGGAGATGCACACTTGCCCTGAAAAAGCAAACGAGCCTTTTACTAACAGGTCAGTTGCTTCGCCGATGTTGGCGTCATCGAAAATAATATTCGGTGAGTTCGACCCGAGTTCCAGTGTTACTTTCTTGAATCCAGCAGATTCTCTGATTGAACGGCCAACAGGCAGACTACCGGTAAATGAAATTTTGTGCACTTGATCACTGTTGACTAGTGCCTCGCCGATGTCACCGGCCCCCATTAAGAGGTTCACTACACCATCCGGGATGCCAGCCTCCTGGAATAATTTAACAAGTTTGTAAGCGGATATTGGTGTTTTTTCCGCTGGTTTGAAAATGACGGTGTTGCCGGCAGCAATCGCTGGAGCAATTTTGTGTAATGATAAATTCAGCGGAAAATTGAATGGAGTAATCGCTGCAACAACGCCGAGCGGAATATGCTTGACAAGTCCGAGGCGCCCATCCCCATCAAGCGCTGCATCCATTGGTACCACTTCCCCGCTGATATGCTTTGCTTCTTCTGAGGCAAAGCGCAGAACCTGAATGGACCGTTGCACCTCCCCTTGGCTGAAGCTGATTGGTTTACCCGCTTCCTTGGTGATGGTTTCGGCAAACTCGTCTATTCTTTCTTCCAATAAATCTGCAGTTTTCCGTAAAATATCCGACGCTCATGTGCCGGCATGTCCTTCATCGTGTTGTGGAATGTGTCAAATGATTGGTGACAGCCTGTTCGAATTCTGTTTTGGATGCAAGCGCGATTTCTGCTTCCTTTTCCCGGGTGTACGGGTTTAATACGTCCATAGTATTCTGGCTGTCGTTATACTCCTGGCCATTTATGATGGAACCGATCATGGTGTATCATCCTTTCTGCAAACTAACAAATGATATCTCCGAGTTTTTCGGTCAGTTTCATGTTTTCACTGTAATCGACTGGGCAATCGATAAAGACTGGCTGATTCATGCTGACGGCTTTCTCCAGTGCTGGCTTCAGTTCTTCCGCCGATTCAATGCGCATCGCTTCAAAGCCGTATGATGCTGCCAGCTTCTGGTAGTCCGGGTTACCAAACTTAATGTAAGATGCCTGGCCGAACTTTTTCATTTGGTGCCATTCAATCAGTCCATAGCCCTCATCCCGCCACATGAGTACAATAATTGGCAGGTTCAGTCGTTTTGCTGTTTCCAGTTCGGCACCTGTCATCTGGAATGAGCCATCCCCGCATACAGCGACGACATTTTGTTCTGGATTGGCCATCTTGGCAGCGATAGCGCTTGGGACTGCTACCCCCATCGAAGCAAGTCCATTCGATATGAGGCATGTATTTGGCTCATGGCAATGATACATGCGTGCCATCCACATTTTGTGGGCGCCAACATCGGATATAGCAATATCTTTTTCACCCAGAACCGAGCGTAAATCGGCAATGATTTTTGCGGTTTGACCGGAAAGCTCTCATCCGCCTGGAACGATTGGAATTCATCGATGGCCTGCTTCCGGACATTAGCCGCCCAGCTGCTGTCCTGCTTTTGTGTCTCGGCCGCGTCCGTCAATTGGTTCAAATTCGCTTTAATGTCTCCTAGTATATTTAGCGCTACCGGATAGTTTTCATCTGTCTCCGCCTCTTCGGTGTCGACATGGATAACCGGTGTTTTGCCGTCAGGGTTCCAATTTTCGGCGGATACTCAGCCATATCAAACCCAACAGCAATAATTAAGTCAGAAATGTCAAAGCCACATGTAATGTAGTCTTTGCCGCCTATACCGGCTGTCAGAAGGCTGAGATCGTCCGACCATGGCAAGCTGCCTTTGCCCATAAACGAATGAACAACAGGAATCTGGCTTTTGTCGATGAATGCCCGAAATTCCTCTATTGCCTCCTGTCTGGCAATGCCATTACCAGCAAGAATGAGCGGGTTCTCCGCTTCCTTTATCATCTCTGCGGCCTGTTGAATCATATCCTTCCTTGCTTCCGTATGTGGTCTGTTCGCCACGGTAAGCGGTTCGCCGTCCACCTCCATACTGGCGACGTCCTCAGGCAAGTCGATATGTGTCGCTCCCCATTTTGCCTGTCCGGCGACTTGGAACGCTTTCCGTACTACTTCCGGGGTAATGGAGGCAGATTTAATCTGGGCATTCCATTTGGTGACAGGCTCATACATGTTGATCAGATCATAGTATTGATGGGATATTTTATGCTGTCGATCCAGTCCTGCCTGTCCGGTAATGGCAACAAGCGGCGCATGGTCCATATTGGAATTGGCGACCCCTGTCATCAGATTGGTGGCACCCGGGCCAGTGTGGCCAGGCAGACACCAGGATTGCCGGTCAGCCTGCCATACGTTCCGGCCATAAATGCAGCACTTGTTTCATGACGTGTCACGATAAACTCAATCGGTGAATCGTAGAACGCATCCATCAGGTCAATATTTTCCTCACCCGGAACACCAAACACATACTCTACACCTTCCTGTTCCAGGCACTTCACGAGCAATTCGGCTACTTTCATGCTATCCATCCTTTGTATATTGGTGAAAAATGTCGTATATGGCTTCCGTACCATAGCTTTCCTTAAAAACACATAATTATGAGCAAAAATTCTGCGTGACAAACTGGTTTCATGGTGAACGGGCATTTTCGTGGAAGGGCTTGCATAGGCTGTAGAAACCGTTCCTGGATGGAGGAATAACATGGATATTCTTAACAAGGTGAAGCATCACCGTGAAGAAGAAGAACAGTTAAGATGGGAAGGCACATTCGCGGAATATCTGGAAATCGTGAACGAGCGGCCAGAAGTAGCCCAGACAGCGCATTCACGTGTTTACAATATGATTAAGAGCTCAGGCTTGACTGAACGAGACGGCCGTAAAATGTATGATTTTTTGGGGACGAAATTTTTGGCCTCGAAGATACGATTGAACGGCTTGTGGAAGAGTATTTTCATCCGGCAGCAAAGCGGCTTGATGTCCGGAAGCGGATTTTGCTGCTGATGGGTCCGGTCAGTGGTGGTAAGTCGACTATCGTAACCATGCTGAAGCGAGGGCTGGAGCAATACTCACGGACGGATGAAGGTGCTGTTTATGCCATCAAAGGCTGCCCGATGCACGAAGATCCACTGCATCTCATTCCCCAGCATTTACGTGATGATTTTTATGATGAATACGGGATTCGCATTGAAGGCAGTCTGTCACCACTGAATGCCATGCGACTGGAGAAGGAATATGGCGGGCGCATTGAAGATGTAATGGTGGAGCGCATCTTTCTTTCCGAGGATAAGCGCGTCGGCATCGGCACGTTCAGTCCATCTGATCCGAAATCACAGGATATCGCTGATTTGACCGGCAGTATTGATTTCTCCACGATTGCAGAGTACGGATCTGAGTCTGATCCGCGCGCATACCGCTTTGACGGTGAGCTGAATAAAGCCAACCGCGGAATGATGGAATTTCAGGAAATGCTGAAGTGTGATGAAAAGTTTCTATGGCATTTGCTGTCATTGACACAGGAAGGTAACTTTAAAGCTGGCAGATTTGCGTTAATCAGCGCCGACGAACTAATTGTGGCGCATACAAACGAGGCCGAATACCGCTCCTTCATTGCCAACCAGAAAAACGAAGCACTGCAGTCACGAATTATTGTTATGCCGATTCCATACAACTTGAAAGTAAGTGAGGAAGAGCGAATTTATGGGAAGATGATCCGGGAAAGCGATATGGCGCATGTCCACATTGCCCCGCATGCGCTCCGGGTGGCTGCGATATTTTCCATTTTGACTAGGCTGGAAGAATCGAAAAAGCAAAGCGTGGACCTCGTGAAGAAAATGCGTTTGTATGACGGCGACAATGTGGAAGGGTATAATCAGGTTGATGTTGAGGAACTGAAGAAAGAATACCCGGATGAAGGAATGAATGGCATTGATCCGCGTTACGTCATTAACCGGATTTCTTCTGCCATTATCCGCAAAGAAGTTCCGTCGATTAATGCACTTGATGTGCTGCGCTCTCTTAAGGAAGGCCTTGAACAGCATCCATCGATTTCCGATGAAGATAAGGAAAGATATTTGAACTATATTTCCGTTGCAAGACGGGAATACGACGACATTGCCAAAAAGGAAGTCCAGAAAGCATTCGTCTATTCCTATGAAGAATCAGCTAAAACATTGTTAGATAACTATCTGGACAACGTCGAAGCCTACTGTAATAAGACGAAGCTACATGATCCGCTAACAGGCGAAGAGATGAATCCGGATGAAAAATTGATGCGTTCCATTGAGGAACAAATTGGCATATCGGAAAATGCGAAAAAAGCATTCAGAGAGGAAATTTTGATCCGCATCTCTGCCTACGCACGCAAAGGGAAACGATTTGACTACAGCTCCCATGAACGCCTGCGCGAAGCAATCCAGAATAAACTGTTTGCCGATTTAAAAAGACGTCGTTAAAATTACCACCTCATCCCAGACACCAGATGAATCCCAGCTGAAAAAATCAATGAAGTCATTGCCCGTCTGATTGATGAATACGGCTACAACTCCGTATCAGCCAATGAATTGCTGCGTTATGTCGGCAGCCTGCTGAATCGGTGAGTAAAGTAAAAAAATAACAAGACTGATGCTTCATCGGTTCTTGTTATTTTTTCTACAACCGTCCATTCGAGACTGGTTTGGATAACTTGTTTGCTTGCGAGTGCATAAACTGAATAAAGGATGAGGAGGGAAAGTTGTGCACGAAGACAATAGGAGTTATACCGTTTCCCGGGAAGATTGGTCCCTCCATCGCAAAGGGTATCAAGATCAGCAGCGCCATACGGAGAAAGTAAAAGATGCAATCAAAAATAATTTGCCTGACTTGATTAGCGAAGAGAATATTATTATGTCCAATGGCCGCGATGTTGTTAAAATCCCTATCCGTTCATTGGATGAATACAAAATCCGCTACAATCATGACAAGTCGAAACAGGTGGGCCAGGGAGATGGTGACAGTGAAGTAGGTGACGTCATTGCGCGCGATCCAAATGGCGATAAACAGGGGCAGAGTGGTTCAGGTAATGGGAAACAAGCGGGAGATCAGCCAGGCAGTGATTATTATGAAGCCGAGGTGTCCTTGGCTGACTGGAAGAAGCGCTGTTTAATGAGTTGGAACTTCCCAATTTGCAGCAGAAGGGTGAAGCAGATGTCACATCAGAGAAAATAGAATTCAATGATATACGCAAGAAAGGCCTGATGGGAAATGTAGACAAGAAAAGGACCATTTTGACAGCACTGAAACGCAATGCCATCAAAGGAAAACCACAGATCACCCCTATCTACAACGATGATCTCCGTTTTAAAACATGGAATGATGTGACCAAGCCAGAGTCAAAAGCTGTCATTCTCGCCATGATGGACACGAGTGCTTCCATGGGAAGTATGGAAAAGTATCTGGCCCGAAGTTTCTTTTTCTGGATGATGAAATTTTTGCGTTCGAAATATGAAAGTGTTGAAATCGCATTTATCGCCCATCATACCGAAGCGAAAGTCGTCTCGGAAGAAGCATTTTTGCAAAAGGGGAAAGCGGCGGAACCATCTGCTCATCTGCTTATGAAAAAGCACTTGAGCTCATTGCTGATGAATATAATCCTTCCAGATATAACATTTACCCTTTTCATTTTTCCGATGGCGAAAACATCACATCAGACAATCCGAAATGCATCAGCCTTGTGAATGATATCATGGCACAGTCGAATATGTTCGGTTATGCTGAGGTGAACATGTACAATCGCCAGTCCACCCTGATGCGCACCTATAAAGAGTTCGAAAACCCGAAATTCCGTCATTATATCTTGAAAGGCAAGCAGGATGTCTACCATGCTTTGAAGTCATTTTTCCAAAAGCAAGAAGCTACTGTTTGAGCCTCCGTATGTGCGGGGGCTTTTTTCATATAGTGGCAGCGGCTGCGACTAGGAAAAGGAGGAGCTGCAGCTAGCCTGCGCTGCCAATCTGCAGCGATAAAAGGCTAAACTACAGCGATTATAAGCAAAACTATAGCGATTCCCGTCATGCGCTTAATTGTGATGAATAGACGCAGGAAGCCCTTTAAATGCTAAGTCCTAAGTTGGGATTATTCCCGTTCGATCTTATATACGCCTCGGGATGTGCTTACTAAAAATTGGTGTCCGTTGAATTCATATAAGGAATTGTCCTCCAGTGGAATTTCGTATAATGATGAAGGAAGCTTCTGAGGTTCATTTTCATCTGTTTCCATTATTCCTTCACCATTTAGCTGCAATGCGTGCATCGGTTCGTAATCGTCAATCCTTCTGGTGTTGCGGTCGTAGGAAATTTCCTCCAGTGTCATCTGCGTTTCATCGAGGTCATCGAGTTCATGTTTGGAAATTTTAATCGTTTCCCCGTTCCATTGCTGTAACAATGAATGGAACTCTTCAATGGTCAAGAACTGGAAACCCATGATCATCCCTCCTGTTCTTAGTCTGAGCTGGTTGCAGGCAATCATACAGGAAGGGGCTGTGGCAATATTTAACTCGGTCTCGTGCTCCGCGCCGTTTGCTGTTAGCTGAAATGACATAATAGGTGGATTTTCTTATCGCAAGTTGTTCCGTCCATATGGGGAACCGAACACGAGAAGGACATACCGGAAGTTTGGAGGTTTTATTTTTGCGGGCCAGGTATGAATCTCCCATACATACCGGGGGCATGCCCGGCCAGCGAGCGCCTTAAGTCGCCGCCAGACCAAAGATGGCTTAAATAATCCCTTGTTCCATCATAGCGTCAGCTACCCGGATGAATCCTGCGATATTAGCCCCGGCAGCCAGATTGCCTGGATGGCCATAATCCTTTGCAGCTTGCCGGCAATTTTGATAAATGGATTTCATGATTTCGTGCAGTTTGGCGTCCACTTCCTCGGATGTCCAGGATAGTTTGCCACTGTTTTGAGCCATTTCCAGTGCAGACACGGCTACACCACCGGCATTGACGGCTTTTGCTGGTGCGAAGAGGATGTCACTGTTGAGGAATACATCAATTGCTTCCAAATTGGATGGCATGTTGGCACCTTCACAAACTGCTTTGACACCATTTTCAGCAAGTAATTGAGCCGTTTCTCCGTCAATTTCATTCTGGGTCGCACATGGCAGGGCAATATCACAAGGAATCGACCAGATACTGCTGCAGTCATCAACAAATTGGGCATGCGGGTGCTTTTCCACGTAGCTGTAAATCCGCTCATTGCCGGCTTCTTTTAGTTGTTTGACGGTATCAATATTGATGCCTTCTTCATCATAGATAAAGCCGTCTGAATCACTGCATGCCACAACAGTTGCGCCAAGTTCGACTGCTTTTTCCATGGCATAGATGGACACATTTCCGGAACCGGACACAACCAGGGTGCTCCCTTCAAACGCAAGCCCCTTGTCCGCAAGCATTTCTTGTGCAAAGTAAATCGTACCATACCCTGTGGCTTCTTTCCGGGTCAGGCTACCGCCATACCTGAGCCCTTTCCCAGTCAGAACGCCAGGTTCAAAAGCGCCGCGGATGCGTTTGAATTGGCCGAATAAATAGCCTATCTCCCTGGAGCCAACACCGATATCACCTGCTGGCACATCTGTATCAGGGCCGATATGCCTGTAAAGCTCGGTCATAAAACTTTGGCAGAAGCGCATGATTTCTACGTCAGACTTCCCTTTCGGATTAAAGTCTGCACCGCCTTTTCCACCACCAATCAGCTGCCCAGTCAACGCATTTTTGAACACTTGCTCAAACCCAAGAAACTTCACGATACTGGCATTAACCGATGGATGAAATCTTAGCCCGCCCTTATAGGGACCGATTGCACTGTTGAACTGCACGCGAAAGCCGCGATTGACCTGGACCTTACCATTGTCATCCACCCACGGGACTCGGAATGTAATAAAGCGTTCCGGTTCCGTCATTCGCTCCAGTATGCCGTAATTCATGTACTCGGGATATGCAGTAAAGACAGGTACAAGCGAGTCAATAATCTCTCTGACCGCCTGAAGAAATTCTTCCTCGTTCGGGTTGCGCTGTTTGACCGTTTTATACACACCTGTGACATAATCCCGTGCCGCCTGTGTTCCCGTCTGTAAAATACCTTCTGTCGTCTCCATGGCATCGAACTCCTTTTTGTAAGATTACTGAAATCTGTATCAGCTTAACCCTGCCGTCCGTTTTCCGAAAAGTAACTGAAACGTATATAATTCTTTATTATATAATGAAATTCTGATTTTAACAACAATATCGAAAATTATTTATGAATTTTTTTACGAAATTCAAAGTGCTATTTTTACTAGACTTTTTGGAACAGCCTCGGTAACGAGTAAATTGTTTGGTCAAATTTTCCCCTTCGTATCATACACTGTAAAAAGGACATTTGGAGGGATGATGGTGACGGATACACGAGCGCTGAGCCGTGCGATTGATGAAATTACGGAAATTGCCTCGGGATTCGGCCTGGACTTTTACCCGATGCGATACGAAATATGCCCGGCCGATATCATTTACACATTTGGAGCTTACGGGATGCCGACGCGCTTTTCCCACTGGAGTTTCGGCAAACAGTTTCACAAAATGAAAACCCATTACGACCTCGGATTAAGCCAGATTTACGAACTGGTGATTAATTCCAACCCGTGTTATGCATTTCTTCTTGATACGAATAGCCTCATTCAAAATAAGCTCATCGTCGCGCATGTGCTTGCCCACAGTGACTTTTTCAAAAATACGTCCGGTTTGCCGTAACAAGACGTGATATGGTGGAGAGTATGACTGCAACAGCGGAGCGGATTGAAAATTACGAGTTGATCCATGGAAGGGAAAAGGTGGAGCAGTTTCTGGATGCTGTTCTATCGATTCAGGAACATATTGACCCGTCTATTATGGAGCCGAGTGGCCCGGGCGATGGGAAGGATGATGAAAGGACCCCCGCCGCCAGTCAGGTGCGTAAAACGCCCTACGATGATTTGTGGAGTTTGGATAAGTCTGCCGAGTCAAACAAGCAGCTGCCCGCAGCACCAGCGACATTTCCACCCAAGCCGGAAAAGGATGTGCTGCTCTTTATTGAGGAATACAGCCGCGAATTGGATGACTGGCAGCGCGATATTTTGACAATGATGCGGGAAGAAATGCGCTATTTCTGGCCGCAGCTCGAAACGAAAATCATGAACGAAGGCTGGGCATCCTTCTGGCATCAGCGGATTTTGCGGGAGATGGATCTCACTCCTGAAGAAGCGGTGGAATTCGCGTCATTGAACGCCAGTGTCGTCCAGCCGTCCAAACAGCAGATTAACCCGTATTATCTTGGAGTAAAAATGTTTGAGGATATTGAAGCGCGCTACAACAACCCGACAGAGGAAATGCAGAGGCTAGGAGTGGAACCGGGGTCGGGCCGGGAGAAAATTTTTGAAGTGCGGGAAATTGAATCTGACATATCATTCATCCGCAATTATTTAACAAAAGACCTTGTTCAGCAGGAAGACATGTACCTGTTCGAGAAACAAGGTTCCGATTACACGATTACCGATAAGGAATATGAACAGGTCCGCGGCCAGCTCATTACCCAGCGCGTGAATGGGGGCTTCCCGTATATCACCGTCGAAAATGGTGATTACATGCGTAATGGGGAACTATATTTGATGCATGGCTATGAGGGAACCGAACTCGATCTGCATTATTTGGAACGTCCTGCCGTATATTCACCAGCTGTGGGGGCGCACCGTCCATATGGAGACCTTCGTGGAAGATAAGCGGGTTGTTTTCTCGTATAACGGGGAAAGAATTTACCGGAAGTTTTGTGATCGGGCGGGGCCTCAACTGGTCAGGCTTGGAAGGATAAACTTTGATTAGGAAGTAGGCAATCGCCTGCTTCCTTATATATTTTAAATTAAATTTAGGTTATGATATATATGACTAAAATACGATATCTGAGGGGAAGAGGATAAATGGGAATTGAAGTCGATTTTACAAAGGAAGATGCTATTTTTCTGGATATGACTAATTCACCTATAAGCCCAAACCATAAACCTGTTTTTTTAAGAGAATGCCATTTTTCAGTTACTTTCGGATAAAGAGTCAAGAGACTATAAAAGGTTTATTAATGTATATGACGCTATGAGAGAAATACTTTCGGAAAGAGACCGAGTCATTCTGGATTGTTCATACGGGTATCAATGCGAACCTTTAAATTTAAGACAGATTGGTGAAAAAATAGGTGTTACGCGAGAACGGACAAGGCAATTACGATACCAGGCACAAAGAAAAGTTTCTTACCGAATTAATAAATCGTTTAAATTTAAAAAAACGCTTTCCTCGCAAGAACATTTGAAGACTTATCAAATAAAGGTTCTGTAAAGAAAAGGAGGAATCAGAATGAGGTGGCAGGAAGTAAGGGAGTTGTATCCAAGTCAGTTTGTTTTAGTTTCCATGCTTGATTAGAACAAGCTAGAATTATATTCAATAGTGCTTGGTTCCACATTAACTGGCCGTCTGTCCCGGATGTGGCTCTTATCGCATATGATGATAGCAAAACGCGATAAGGGATGTGATCAGCATGGGATTATATATGAACCGAGATGAACATCCATTGGTTTACAAAATGATACGGCAATCCCTGAGCCGAATCAGGGGTATTTTCACAAAGATACATTCTCCGAAATGATCCAGGAACAGAAGGAAGTGAATAAGCAACTATCTAACGCCTTTCAGGAATTGAAAAAAACCCATCAGCAGCAAAACCGTGCAGCTGCGGGCAAATGGCAGGAAATTACGCGACAGTTGAACGCTTTGAAAGAACGGGAGGAAGAACAAGTTGTGTTTGAGAACCAGGCACTGGAATGGCTGCAGACGCTCGAGGAAAATAACAAACAGCTGGCAGCCATGCTGGAAACTGACGATACTCACAAACAGGAAACCGCTGCCCGTATCGACGCACTCAGCCAGTCGAACCAGGAGATTGCCGCGCGTCTGGCAGCTTATGAATCCTGGAACAGCGGTATAAAAGAGCATCTGGAAAAACTCGCTGAGCAGAACGAACAGCTGTCCACCCAGTTATCCGAACAGGATCAGACACAGGACAACATGCTTAACCGGCTGGGAAATCAGGAAGCCCTTTTGGAAAAAGTCAACCGGCAGATCAGCGAATTCCGGGCAATCCTGTATGAACGGAGCAGCCATCTGGCGGAAAAAATTGAGGACAGCTGCAAAGTAACCTCGTCGTACGTGTATAAATTGATGAGGGGTTCCGACCAGCCATTGACACTGCTGATGGATCAGAAAAAAGTAGAAAACGATAGTCGTGAATAATCGGTGCTTGAAAGCAGTTTAAAAGGTCTCGAGAGTATATCTCGAGGCCAAAAATCACCTCGAAAGCAGCCAAAAAGGTCA
>BBCA01000002.1 GCA_001311805.1 Lentibacillus juripiscarius JCM 12147
CCGACCATCCGGTGCATCAAAATAAATGGCCTGCTTTAAATGGAAATTCGTTTTTCCGAAAAAATTAAATGGACGCCCTTTGTTAAATGAAGGTTTTTCCTTTTTTAGATCCATCAATTTCTCGAAGGTCGTCAACCCACGGACCAGCAGCATTCACTATTTTTTCGCATACACATGATGCTGTTTCTTGTTAATCTGATCTTCCACGATAACACCAGCTATTTTCCCGGATTGATAAATGAAATCGACCACTTTTGCGTAGTTTACCGCATGTGCCCCTTTTTCGATTGCCTTTTTCATCACTTCAATCGTAAGCCTGGCATCATCTGTCTTATATTCTACATAAAAGCCGGCACCTTTCAGTCCCTCACTTTTAACGAGGGGTTCCTTTCCCACTGCTTCTTCCGGACTGAGCATTTTTCTGCGTTCCTCTTTCTTGACACCTGCCAGGAAATCATAGACACGCAATCCAATATTCGTTGTAAATGGACCAAACGTCCCTTCTTTATAAAATGGAAGCATCATCCATTCAGGGGTTGTGACATGTGGTCCATTTTCATAAACGATTTCCCGTTCTTTTCCAACTTCCGCAACCATTTTCACTTCGAACTGTTTTAAATAGCGCAGCCCGCCATGGACCAGCTTGGTTGATCTGCTGGATGTTCCGGCCGCAAAATCCTGCATTTCCACTACAGCAGTATTCATCCCGCGTGTAGTTGCATCAAGTGCAATCCCAGCACCAGTAATGCCACCGCCGATCACTAATACATCGAGCTGCTTGTTTTCAATCTGTTGAAAAATCGTATCTCTATGATAACTGGAAAAATTAGTCATAACCATCCGCTCCTTTTTATCTACATCTATCATTACCCTTTTTAAAGGCTTTTCATGTATTTCCGAAAAAAAAAAAGAAACCACAAACAAGGCTAATGAACGTTGCTTCATTAGCAATTTGTGGTTTCTCCATTTCTCCGGCACATGTATTAACTTACCTTTATTTTATCACACTGTTATTCAATTGCATAGCGGAAGTTTTAGCACATTTCCTGCCTTATGGTGATCCAAATTCCTTCTCTACAGCTTTAATTATCTCCTGAAGGTTCTTATCCATACCGGATTCCACAGCAGCCAAATACGCTCCTTCTACCAGTGGGGCTTCCACTATTTTAACATTCACTGTCCCACTCATCTCCACAGCCATCTCGGCATTCATTTTTGCACTGCCAATATCATAAAACATTACCACACCGTCACCTTCGTCTGCACGATGAATTGCTTCCTGCACTTTTTCCACACTTGTTCCGATTTCATTTTCTTCCGTACCCCCAGCAGTTTCAATCGGTACATCCTTGATTACTTGGCGAATTATATCTTTTACCCCATCAGCGACTTTAGGGCTGTGGGAAATGAGTACAACACCTGTATAAGACATGTTATGACCTCCCTTCAATCGTGTTGGCAAGCGCATCAAAAATATAATAGGAGGAGGCGGAACCCGGATCAATATGTCCAATAGACCGTTCTTTGAAGTACGCAGCCCGGCCTTTCGTTGCCATCATATCCTTTGTTTCCTCCATCGCATTTTTAGCGGCTTCCGTGACTTTTTCCGCATCGAAATCCGTTTCCTGCTGGAAGTGAACAGCCATCCTGGACCATACATCGACAAGTGTTTTTTCACCCTCCGATGCCTTCCCCCGCTGTTTCACACCATTCACCGCTTCTTCCAGCCCCCTGGAAAAAGTTTCATGGTCAATCATGTCATTTCCTTTTACCGCCATAGACATTTTTAAAAATATTGTCCCAAATAAAGGCCCTGATGCCCCACCAACCTTTGACATTAACGTCATAGCAGCATCTTTCAAGACATCGGCTGCGTTTGCATAGTCCTGCGCTGATAGTTTATTCACTGTTTCCTGAAAACCACGGGCCATATTAATGCCGTGATCTCCATCACCGATTGCCTGATCAAGGGATGTAAGATATTCTTTATTTGCCTGTACTTTTTCATTTATTTTGTCAAACCAGTTAATCATATCCTGAACATGCAGTTCCATAATGAATAAATCCCCCTTTTCTAACTGCGAAAGGCAGGTGCATCTGATGCGACATCAAGTAATTCTTTCAACTCGTCATCCAGGTTCAATAAGTGACGGAACAGCCTGCCATCTCCAGCGATGTCATATATTCACCAACAAATGTTTTATAAACATTTAAGCCCTTTTCCGCTAAAATTGCTTGAACTTTTTGTTTACAATATATAACTCCATCTCCGGTGTTGAACCTAGCCCGTTCACCATAACAGCGACATCACCAGTGAAATCAAAGTCTTCTAAAATTTTACCTGTGAGCTCAGCTGCAACGTCATCAGCTGTTGATATAACTTTGCGTTCAATCCCTGCCTCACCATGGATGCCGATGCCAATTTCCATTTCATTCTCGTCTAATTGAAAACTAGGTGTCCCAGCGGCAGGAACAGTACACGGTGTCAGTGCCATTCCCATGGACCGGACGTTTGTGGCAGCTTTAGCAGCAACAGCCTTTACTTCCTCCAAAGTCCCGCGCTGTTCAGCCTTTGCCCCGGCCATTTTATGAACGAATACGGTTCCGGCAATCCCCCTTCTGCCAGTGGTCGAGGAACTTTCTTCTACCGCAATATCGTCGTTTACAATTACCTTTTCCACCCTAATTCCTTCTGCTTCTGCAAGTTCTGCTGCCATTTCAAAATTAAGCACATCACCAGTGTAGTTTTTAATGATTAATAATACACCTGCTCCGCTATCGACCGCCTTAATTGCCTCGAATACTTGGTCAGGCGTTGGTGATGTAAATACCTCACCAACAACAGCAGCATCAAGCATCCCCTTTCCCACATAGCCTGCATGTGCGGGTTCATGACCGCTTCCTCCACCACTGACAAGGCCTACTTTATTGGCATTTGGAGCGTCTGTTTTCACGACCGCCGTTGTTCCAGGTAGCTGTTTAATGTCATTAGGTGATGAAGCAACCAGCCCTTCCACCATATCTTGAACGACCTGATTTGGATCGTTAATGATTTTTTCATATAAACCCTCCTCGCTCTTTTCTTTTCAAAGGCTCTCTTTGTAAACTTTGTTACCTTTCTAGTGCAGTTGTTTTGTGTATTTCCTTCGCTATTGCGGCATTTGATTGGAGCGGAGGACAGTCGACTCCTGCGGGAAAAGCAACAGCTGAAGATCCCACAGGAAGCGGTTTTTGCTTCCGAGGAAGCTGAAGCGTTGCCCGCGGAAAGCGACTGTCCGGAGCGGAAATCGCCCCTCCCGCAGTGCGTCGCAGTTTATAGAAATTGTTAAGCAGGTTTTCATCCTCTAAAGTAACGCAAAAGAACAGCCTTTTAGAAAACTTTCTCATTCAATACTATCGTTCTCACCTTCAACAAATTTATTTAAATACCCGTGCTGCCTCTACTGCTTTTTCCAGCCAGCATACAGTTCTTCACGTGTCTGTTCATCCATTTCATGCTGAAACGTCTTTTCATTTTTCCACTGCTTAGCAATTTCCTCTTTATCCTTCCAATAACCAACAGCAAGACCTGCAAGGTACGCTGCCCCCAGCGCAGTTGTTTCCTGCACTACCGGCCGTTCAACCGGAACACCGAGAATGTCACTCTGGAATTGCATTAAAAAGTCATTTTTAACAGCCCCGCCGTCAACGCGTAATGTTTTCAAATCAGTGCCAGAATCTGCAATCATCGCGTCCAAAACATCTTTTGACTGGTAGGCAAGTGCTTCTAATGTAGCCCGGATAATGTGCTCTCTCGAAGTTCCGCGTGTGATGCCAAAGAAGGCCCCTCGTACATCACTGTCCCAATAAGGCGTTCCAAGTCCGACAAATGCCGGGACCATATACACACCATCCGTTGAACCCACTCTTGTGGCATAATCTTCACTCTGCGGGGAGTCTTCAATGATTTTAAGCCCATCACGCAGCCACTGGATAGCCGACCCCGATACAAAAATACTGCCTTCCAGTGCATATTCCACTTTTCCGTCGACACCCCAGGCAAGAGTTGTCAGTAACCCGTGTTCAGATGCAACACCTTCTTCACCAGTGTTCATCAGCATGAAGTTGCCTGTTCCATATGTGTTTTTGGCCATTCCCCTTTCAAAGCATGCCTGGCCGAACAGAGCTGCCTGCTGATCACCTGCAATTCCGGCAATCGGAACTTCATGGCCGAAGAAATGGTAGTCAACCGTCTTAGCATAAACTTCAGAAGACTGACGGACTTCCGGCAGCATACTTTTAGGAACACCCAGCATATCGAGCAGGTCATCGTCCCACTCCAGATCATAAATATTGAACATTAGGGTCCGAGAAGCGTTGGAATAGTCTGTGATATGTGTTTTCCCGCCTGAAAGTTTATAAACAAGCCACGTATCCATCGTTCCGAATAGCAAATCACCGTTTTCAGCTTTCTCTCTTGCCCCATCTACATTGTCAAGGATCCATTTCACTTTCGTTCCGGAGAAGTAGGCATCAATCAACAAACCTGTTTTACTCCTGACGACATCACCATACCCTTGATCATTGAGTTCTTTGCATATGTCATCTGTCTGGCGTGATTGCCACACAATAGCCTTGTAAACGGGTTTTTTGGTGTTTTTGTCCCACACAACCGTTGTCTCACGCTGGTTCGTGATTCCGATTCCAGCAATCTGCGAGGGCTCGATATCTGCCTTGCGCAGTACCTCTGAAATACATGACAGGACAGATGTCCAGATTTCATTGGCATCGTGTTCGACCCATCCTGGATGCAGGAAGAATTGTTCAAATTCTTTCTGAGCCGTTTCTACGATCTCCCCATCATGATTAAACAAGATTGCTCTTGAACTCGTTGTCCCCTGATCCAGTGATAGAATGAATGTCTCACTCATTTTGATCTCCTCCTATAAAGCTTCTTCGCTAAAATTTTTCCCCGAAATGTCCTTTTTCCTTCCTAAGCTCCGTTACTGCGGCACCGATAAAAATAAACACGACAACAGCACTTAAGATCCAAAACAGAACCGAAAACTCACCAATAAACATGGCATTATAAAATAAAGCACCATATATACCGCCTAAAATTGGGCCAATAACCGGGATCCATGAATAGCCCCAGTCCGATCCGCCCTTTCCGGGAATCGGCAGTAATGCGTGAGCAATTCTTGGTCCGAGGTCACGCGCCGGGTTGATAGCATATCCGGTTGTACCTCCAAGTGACATGCCAATCGCAACGATTAATAGACCAACTATCAGCGGATTAAGTCCTTCTGTAAAGTCATTTGCACCAATAAACATGAGTCCCATTAATAGAACAAAGGTACCAATCATCTCGCTGACCAAGTTGGAAAATGGGCTGCGGATAGCAGGAGTTGTTGAATACACATCCCGTTTCGCCACTTTATCTTCTGTTTCTTTCCAATGAGGCAAGTAGTTGAAGAATACAATGACTGCCCCAATAAAAGCGCCAATCAATTGGGCACTTATATACATCGGAACTTTCGCCCACGGGAACTCACCTGCAGCGGCAAACCCAAGTGTCACAGCAGGATTAATATGCGCTCCTGTAAACTGGCCAACCGCGTATACCCCCATTGTAACACCTAAACCCCAGCCGATGGTGATTAGCACCCAGCCGGTCCCTTCCGCTTTCGACTTTTTTAAAACCACACCGGCAACAACGCCACCTCCTAAGATGATCAATATCATTGTACCAATTAGTTCAGCCAAAAATTCAGGCATAATGAACACTCCTCTTTATAACCATCAAATTAGAACAGGTAAACACAAAAAAACCACGCCGCAATCATAGTACTTAACCTGAAAAAGTACCATTGCAGCGTGGGTCTCCATGTCTCCACCACGTTCTTAACTTGTGGAAACAATTTTACCTCAAAATGTAAACGCTGTCAACAGTTGTTGTTTACATTTTTAATTGCAGGAAAAGACTCAGCTTCGCACCAGACCGTGCGGATCGATGACAATTTTTCGATGCTCCACCATCAAATTTCTTATAACCCTCCGGAGCTTGGTCCAATGAAATCAATGTTGACGGCTTTGGCAATCTGTGTTTTGCCGCTCAGAATCGCTTTCATCAAGTCTCTATGGCAGCGCATAACAGGTGTCTGGCCGGTCACAAACGTGTGCGCTTTTGCAAAACCGAGCCCAAATCGGATTTTCAATGTCCCCTCTCTTGCATCTTTATCTGTAGCACCTGGATCACCGGTTACATAAAGGCCCGGGATTCCCAGACGACCACCTGCTATATTTTCACTGGGTACTATGATGGCTCCCACAAATTATGGTCAGACGTTGATACGGCTGCTGCGCCCGCCTCAAACGCAGCAGTGATCTCTTCCATGTTCCGGATGAGACCGCCGGCAATGACCGGGATGGAAGTTTCCCTATGGATGTGGGCGATTATATCCGGAATCAGCCCTGGCAGCAGTTCCACACAGTCCGGCTGAAAACGTTCAATCAATTGCAGGTTGTGATCAACTGCCATGCTGTCCAGCAAAAACATGCGCTGAATCGCCAACAGATTATGTTTTTTCGCGAGTTTAATAATACTGCCTCTTGTAGAAATAATCCCATCTGGTTTGATGGCGCGAACTAAAAATTCCATGCCGTATTCATCCGCTTTCAAACCCTGAATCAGGTCAAAATGTACGAGTACCTGTTTCCCGGCCCGCTTCGCATACGTTACTAGACTTTTCAGCTGGGCAAGCCGTGTCTCCAGCAATACAATTGTGCCATGCTCTGTTTCCAATGCTCTGTCAAAATCTTTCATGCTGCGGATTGCAGGGAGAATCCCAGTTGGCATGTTCATGATTCATCACCTTTATCATTATTCTCGTCGTTGGTATTCTCCATCTCTTCTTTCGTGCGGATCAGCTGCATCGGATTTCCGCCGACGAATGACCCAGGTGCTACATCTTTGTGCACCAGTGTCCCCGCCGATACAACAGCACCATCACCAATCGTGACACCGGGAAGAATCGTGGCGTTGGCTCCAATCATCACATCATCGCCAATCACCACTTCCCCAATCCGGTATTCATGAATCAAATACTCATGTGCAAGGATGGTCGTATTGTATCCAATCACACTGTTGGTGCCCACTTTAATTTTCTCAGGAAACATAATATCGGGCATGACCATCAGGGCAAAAGCGGTCCTGTCCCCGACATCCATACGCAACGTCCGATACAGCCAATTTTTCACACGCAAAAACGGGGTGTATCGGCCCAGCTGGATGGCCATGAAATTTTTCATGACCTTCCAGAAGGATACGGTTTCATAAATCTTCCAAAGTGAATTCGCATGGTTGACAGGATATCGTTTCGTTCTCCGCATCGGCTTACACTCCCGTTATTTCCAATAAATCCCACATATCCTCCATCATATAGGTTGGACGGCATGCCATTAATTTCTCCCGGCTTTTCAGTGACCACGCAACCGCAGCTGTTCTGATTCCGGCATTCTGTCCTGCCTCGATGTCATGGGAATTGTCACCGACCATTAAAGTTGATTCCGCACTTGCCCCCAGTTCGGTCATCGCTTTTATAACGGGCTCAGGATGCGGTTTCGCACAAGTGACGTCATCTAAGGTAATAACTGTTTTGAAATAGTGGTCAAGCCCTGTCACGGCTAAGCCCATATCCACCGTCCCCCTCATCTTTGTCGTTACGATCCCGAGCTGAACATTTTCTCTATGTAATCGATCAATGGTTTCCACGACATTCGGGAATGCTTTCACATAATCATCGTGATGCTGTTTATTGTGTTCCCGGTATGTTTCAATCATGGCATCTGCCCTTCCGGAATTATACTGAAGAAATGTGTCACGCAACGGCGGTCCGATAAATTCAATCGCTTCCTCGCGGGTGAGATCTTTGCCATAGTGGTGAAACGTATGCATAAACGATTCAATGATTAATTCATTTGTGTCAATCAGTGTTCCATCTAAATCAAAGAGTACGGTATGAATGCTCATGTGCTGTTCCCTTCCTTTTTCGATATTCAATCCGCCTCCAAATAAATGCGACGGTCATCGTGAGTATAATCGCTGTTAGAAGCCGGATCAGCAAGAGTGGCCAAACAGGGATTCCAAGCGGTATAAATACTAATGTATCTTCCACGACCGCATGACAGGATACAAGAAAGATAAGTGCCAAATACATATCACGTTTGGACACCCCATCTTCCTCTACCGCTTGAATCATCAGTCCCGCGCCATAGGCCAAACCAATCGTCAATCCTGCCACAAGTGTCATGGTTGTATTTTTTCCATCCCCAGAAATCTAGTGAATGGTGCCAATTTGTCCGAGAAAACGTGCAGCCAGCCTTTTTCCCGCAAATACTGCATCGCGACCATTAGTGGAATGACTATCGCTGCCAGCTGCACAATCGCTATCAGCGCTGTCTCTAAACCATGCATTGCAATTTCCAGCGAACCACTGAGGGCCGGGTCTGCTGAGGAAATCAGGCCATACTGCGCCTGTTCTGATCCGCCATTCCAAATTAGATTAATGACAGTTGCTGAAATCAGCGCCAGTGACAGCCGGATGCCTGAGATAAGCCACCAGCTCACCCCTGCTTTGGAGGCCACTGTTGACTCAATGAAAAGGTTGTGAGAAAAGGACATCATTACAGCCATGATGAAGACTTGTTTAACGGTAAAATCAAACGACACAATCGCGGCAATCCCAGCATATAAGTTAAGTGCGTTTCCGAGCACGAGTGGAACTGCTGCTTCACCAGACAATCCAAACAGACCCATTAACGGGCTGACTTTTTCAACAATCCAGGGAAGGACTGGGGTGAACTGCAGAATGGTTACGATCAACGTAATCGGAAAAATAACTTTTCCTAGTGTCCATGTCACCTGCAGCCCTTGCTTTAACCCACGCTGTAAGATTCCATTCAAGCTAATCCCTCACTTCCACATCATTTTTTATTTTTCTTTGTTTTCCGGCCATCATACCGTTTTCGCGCCTTACCGGATTTACGGCGGTACACAATCACGGCAATTACCACAGCAATCAGTGCTACAGAAATAAACTGTGCCATTCGAATCTCTGTCCCCGGTATATAAAGACTGTCCGTCCGCATTCCCTCAATAAGAACCTGCCGGCGGAATAAGCCATCAAATAGCTCAGGAACACCTCGCCACGCAATGGATTTTTGCGCCGGAGCACCAGAAGAAATAGGAACACAGCAATATTCCAAATGGATTCATAAAGGAATGTCGGGTGATACATGACACCGCCAATACACATCTGATTCATAATAAAGTCAGGCAAATATGTATGAAAACTGTTAAACATAGACTCCGAAATCGGTCCGCCATGAGCCTCCTGATTCATAAAATTACCCCAACGTCCAATCGCCTGTCCAAGAATCAGACTTGGTGCGGCAATATCCGCCAGCTGCCAGAAGGAAACCTTTTTCACACGAGCAAACAAAATTGCAGTCAAGACGGCACCAATTAATGCGCCATGAATGGCAATACCACCTTCCCAGATGGCAAATACATCCCACCAGGGCGCCCCCACATACCGGTCCCACTCAAAAACAACATAGTAAATCCGTGCAAAAATGATTGACACAGGAATCGCAAAAACAACTAAGTCCGTCATTAAGTCTTTCTGTAAGCCAAGCCGGTCAGATTCCTTCGTGGCGAAATACAATCCCAAAAAGGCACCCAATGCAATAATCACACCGTACCAATAGATGGACAGCGGTCCAATTTCAACAAAAACACGATCCAACGCCGGTGCACTGCAGCTCATACTGATCACTCCCCCTACTCTATATCCGATTCCTGATCAATCATCTTTGTCAGCCGCTCGGAAAATTCCTCCGCGGCATTAACACCCATTCGCTTCAATCGGAAGTTCATTGCCGCAACTTCAATGATGACAGCAAGGTTCCGCCCAGGCCGGACAGGAATCGTCGCCTTCGGAAGCCGGACATCCATAATTTTCATCGTTTCCTCATCAAGACCAAGCCGGTCATACTGCTTATTCTCATCCCATAGTTCCAGATTGATAATCAGCGATATTTTCTTATGACTGCGAACGGAGCCAGCCCCGAACAGCGTCATGACATTAATGATTCCCAGCCCCCGAATTTCCAGCAAATGTTCAATCAATGGCGGGGAATTGCCAATAAGCTGATCATAGTCCTCCTGATGGATTTCCACACTATCATCCGCAACAAGCCGGTGTCCCCGTTTAACGAGTTCAAGCGCCGTTTCACTTTTACCAACGCCACTCTGCCCGGTCAGCAGGACCCCAACTCCGTAAATATCCACCAAAACTCCATGGATGGCTGTAAATGGCGCAAATTTTGCCTCAAGATAGTTCGTCAGCCTGCTTATGACACGTGTCGTTTTTCTTGGTGAATGCAAAACCGGAACTCCCGCTTCATCTGCCGTTTCCAAAATAACATCCGGAATATCCATTCCCCTGGAAATTACAATTACTGGAGTAATGTCGCTACATAGCCGTTCCATGCGATCTTTCTTGTTTTCCTCAGTCAGGTCAAGGAAATACGCCATTTCTGTTTTGCCAATCAGCTGGACCCGTTCTTTCGGATAGTAGTGAAAATAACCGGTCATTTCAATGCCAGGCCGATGAACATCACTCGAAAGAATTTCTCTATGGATGCCATCATTGCCGGCAACAAGTGTCAAGTTAAAGTTTTTCAGTAAATCTTCTGTGCGGACTTTTGCCATTTTTATAGAAACCTCCAATAATGCCGCCATTACTGATTTACATTGTAGCATATTTTGACGGTATGGAATATTTGAATGAGAAAAGAAAAATCGCAGGGGGGGACCTGCGAGGTGGTCTGCTTATGTTATTCTGTCTTTTACAAGCCGGTTCAGCAGCAGATTGATAATCGAAAGAATCACTGCTGCTACGATTGCCGTGCCAAATCCTGCGATTGCAAATGATTCATCCATGACAGCCTGTGTAATCATCAATGTAATCGCATTAACGACAAACAGAAACAACCCAAGTGTCAGCAGTGTAATCGGTAATGTCAGGACTACGAGCACCGGCTTCACAATTGCATTAAGAATGCCGAGGATAACGCTGGCCAGTAGCGCTGTGCCGAACCCCTCCAGATGAAATCCAGAAAACAGCCAGGCAGCTGCCATCAGAGCAACAGCGTTCAGCACAACCGAGACAGCCCACCGTAAGAGCATCAGCGAACCTCCTCTTTGTTAGGGATAATAAAGAGACCAATAATATACGCGTAAATGGAAGCACCGCCTGCAAAGGCAAGTCCTGCGAATAGTAGACGGACAATCGTCGGATCAATATCAAAGTACTCCGCCAGTCCACCACAAATCCCTGCTATCATACGTTCCTTCCGGGATCTGTATAACCGTTTTTTCATATTTTCCCCTCCCTTTCAACCCCTATTCACTAAAATTCCACTGATAAAACTGTTCTACTCCTAGTTGCTCCTTGGCTGCTTCTAGCAGATCATCGGATAAGGAAGGACTTTCACTGAATTGGCCAAGAATTCCGCTCGCTTGTGATTTGTGTGCCATTATCGCTTCCATCTTCCGGTCAAACGTTGGTGTCACATCATGGACGACATCCGGCTTCCCTAGATCTTGCTTATAATTGTTGGAAATCGCCTGTGCCCAGATAACAGGACGCTTTTCATGTTCCATCTGCCGAACCGCTTCCACTGCAGCAGCCCCCATCGCATTATGATCCGGGTGCACCGCATATTCCGGATAATGAGTTATCACAAGACTGGGTTCCAATTCATCCAGATGGCGCTTCAGATTTTCCGCAACTTCCTGTTTGTTTTCAAATTCCACTGTTTTATCTCGATAGCCAAGCATGCGCAGATCCAAATCCAATTTGCTGCAGGCATTAATCAGTTCTTCTTTGCGCACAGCCGGGAGCGTTTCCCGATTCGCAAAAGCGGGGGAGCCCATGTTCCTGCCCATTTCCCCAAGTGTTCCGCACAAATACGTGACCGGCACACCCTGTTCACGAAATCTAGCAATTGTACCTGCTGCCCCGAACGATTCATCATCCGGGTGTGGAAAAATAACCACCACATGTTTTTCCATTCTATTCACCTGACCCTCGTTATTTGAATAAATTTCGTTAAAAACTGTTTTCGCATAGATTGCACTATGGAACCCGCGGCCGCTCTATCACCAATAGATGCAGATCACTGCCCAAGCGGTGTTTCACTGATATGCAATGCAACCATCAGCCGACCTTCCCGATCATGGCCGGCGAGCAGCAGCTGTCTATCCTGATGCAGTGTCCACTCCGTCAAACCCTCTGCGTAAACCCATCCCATTTCGAGTTTGAGGCCTGCGCGAAAATGTTTTCCCATCGCCGACTATTTTAGCCTGTGAAAAATTCACTTGTGCATTTCGAACGTAAGCACCAACATTGTAGGCTTTATCGTTAAAATGGCTCGCATAGGCGCCATTGGTTGTTTCCAGATGAATATAAACATCTTTATTAATAAAACTTTCTAATAAGTGCTGTACTTTTTCGATTTCAATTGGTTCCATCTGTTTGTACCTCCCAGCGTATACCTTCTCATTTTAGAGTATCGGAATGGCGTGGTATCGTCAAAAGTTTTGACCAAACCAGCAGATTGCTGTGCCCGGGGTTTATATTCACCAATATGGTTAATATTTCCCCTACAAGCTGAAATTCCCACCTTGCTCGGGCGACCACCAGCCGATTAAGAACAAAAGCAGCAAACCCCTAAGGCTCACTGCTATGCACCTATGTCGATTCGACTTTTTCGCGTCGCTTCCTATCTTTTTCCATCCGCTTCTGGTCGCGTTCCAGTATCGGCTTTAAATACCTTCCTGTATGAGAAGCATCCGCTGCGGCAATTTCCTCCGGTGTTCCGGTTGCAACAATTTCACCGCCGCCATCTCCGCCTTCAGGACCGAGATCAATGATGTGGTCGGCTGTTTTAATTACATCCAGGTTATGCTCGATGATGAGGACTGTATCACCATTCTCAACAAGGCGCTGCAATACGGTCAACAGCCTGTTAATATCATCGGTATGCAAGCCTGTCGTCGGCTCATCCAGAATATAGAAAGTCTTGCCGTTTGAGCGGCGGTGGAGCTCGCTTGCCAGCTTGACACGCTGTGCTTCCCCGCCGGACAGAGTTGTAGCCGGCTGCCCCAGTTTGATGTAGCCAAGTCCCACATCATACACTGTCTGCAGTTTCCGCCTAATTTTTGGGATATTCCCGAAAAAGTCCAGTGCTTCTTCAATCGTCATCTCCAGGACATCTGCAATGCTTTTCCCTTTATATTCCACTTCCAATGTTTCCCGGTTATATCGTTTCCCATGACACACTTCACAAGGAACATACACATCCGGCAGAAAATGCATTTCAATTTTGATAATCCCATCGCCATGGCAAGCCTCACAGCGGCCGCCTTTCACATTAAAACTAAACCGGCCTTTTTTGTAACCGCGCACTTTCGCTTCGTTCGTCTGGGCAAACACATCACGGATGTTATCAAACACACCAGTATAGGTCGCCGGGTTCGAACGTGGTGTCCGGCCGATTGGTGACTGGTCAATATCAATCACTTTTTCAATGTTTCCAATCCCATTAATCCGCTGGTGTTTTCCGGGTTTAAGCTTGGCCCGGTGTAATTGTTTGGAAAGGGATTTATATAAAATATCGTTGACCAGCGTACTCTTGCCGGAGCCGGAAACACCTGTCACAACCGTCATCAATCCAACCGGGAAAGACGCATCTACTTTTTTCAAGTTGTTTTCTTCGGCACCAATCACTTTAACTTGCTTCTTTTTATTTTGTTTCCGCCGTTTAACCGGAATCGGAATGTATCTGTCTCCGGCAAGATACTGTCCTGTCAATGATTCTTTGTTGTGCATCACGTTTTCAGGTGTGTCGCTGGCGACGATCTGACCGCCATGTTCACCTGCACCTGGTCCTATATCAATCAGATGATCTGCCTCAAGCATCGTATCTTCATCATGTTCGACCACGATCAATGTATTGTCCAGATCGCGCATCTGCTTCAGCGTATTAATCAGACGGTAATTGTCACGCTGATGCAGCCCGATTGACGGCTCATCAAGGACGTACAGCACACCTGTCAGCGCCGAGCCAATCTGAGTCGCAAGGCGGATCCGCTGTGCCTCCCCGCCTGACAGCGTTCCTGCTGAGCGGGACAGAGTCAGATAATCCAGACCAACGTTGTTCATGAAATCCAGACGGTCCGTGATTTCCTTCAAAATCATCTGAGCAATCGTCTGCTCCTTTTCGGTCAAGTCAAGTTGAACGAAAAATTCTTTCGCTTCCGTGATAGCATTATCCGTCACTTCGCTGATATGCTTGCCATTGACCAATACGGCCAGCGCCTCTTCCTTCAGCCGATGTCCATGGCAATCCGGGCATTTTTGTGCCATGTATTTTTCCAGCAGTTCTCGAGTGAAATCGGAGGATGTTTCACGGTACCGGCGGGCGATATTATTCAGCACACCTTCAAAATAAATGTCATTCTCCCTTACATTGCCAAAATCATTGACGTAATGGAAATGAATTTTTTCATTGCCACTCCCATATAAAATTTTCTCCATTTGCTTTTTGGAATGTCTTTCACTGGGATCGTCATGTCAATCCCATAATGGTCACAGACACTTTTCAAAAGTTCCGGGTAATAATGCGAACTAATTGGCTCCCATGCTGCAATGGCATGCTCCTTCAGTGTCTTTTCACGGTCCGGAATCACCAGTTCCAAGTCAACTTCCAGATTGGTTCCCAAACCATCACAGGTCGGACAAGCGCCATATGGGCTATTGAAGGAAAATAACCTTGGTTCCAGCTCCCCAATCGAAAATCCGCATATTGGACAAGCGTGATTTTCGCTGAACATGAGTTCTTCATCCCCAATCACGTCAACGATGATGTTGCCACCACCCAATCCAAGCGCGGTCTCAATCGAGTCACTGAGGCGCCCGGCAACACCGTCTTTAACGATAATCCGGTCGACAATGACTTCGATGGAGTGGGATTTATTTTTATCAAGCTGGATATCCTCTGTCACTTCACGCATTTCCCCATCGACACGAATCCGGACATACCCTTCCTGTTTCAGCTTTTCAATGGTTTTGACATGCTCACCCTTGCGTCCGGAAACAACTGGTGCAAGAATTTGCATTTTCGTCCGTTCTGGATATTGCAAAATACGGTCCACCATCTGCTGGACGGTTTGTGAACTGATTTCAATGCCATGTTTCGGACAGGTAGGCCGGCCAATGCGGGCATACAGCAGCCGCAAATAATCATAAATTTCCGTGACCGTTCCAACGGTTGAACGCGGGTTTTGCTTGTTGTTTTCTGGTCAATTGAAATTGCCGGTGACAGGCCTTCAATAGCATCTACATCCGGCTTGTCCATCTGACCCAGAAATTGCCGGGCATAGGCAGAAAGGGATTCGACATAGCGTCGCTGCCCTTCTGCGTAAACTGTGTCAAAAGCTAGCGAGGATTTGCCGGATCCGGACAAACCTGTCAGCACAACAAGTTTATTTTAGGTATCGATACATCAATATCCTGCAGATTATGTGCACGCGCACCTTGAATGGTAATTGCTTTACTCGGCATGAACAGGTCATCCTTCCGCTTTGAGTTCCAAAATGATATCACGAAGCTCGGCAGCTTTTTCGAAATCCAGATCTTTTGCAGCCTGCTTCATTTCTTTTTCCATGTCCTCCACCATCTTCGTTTTATCAGCTTTGCTCAGTTCAGCAGCATCTGCTTTCTTGCTTTCGTATGATTCATTATCTTCTGATGCGACAGTTGCACGGATGACATCTCTGACTTCTTTCCGTATGGTTGTCGGGGTGATATTATATTTTTCATTATAGGCGATTTGTTTTTCACGGCGGCGGTTCGTTTCATCCATCGCCACCTGCATCGACTTTGTCACCTTGTCGGCATACATGATGACTTCCCCGTTTTCATTCCGGGCAGCCCGGCCCATTGTCTGGATAAGGGAACGCTCTGAGCGGAGGAACCCTTCCTTATCAGCATCCAAAATGGCAACCAGTGACACTTCCGGTATATCCAGTCCTTCCCTTAGCAGGTTGATTCCTACTAAAACATCATACTTGCCGACACGCAAATCACGGATAATTTCTATCCGTTCCAGTGTCTTAATTTCTGAGTGAAGGTAGGCTACTTTGATGCCAATTTCCTTCAAGTAATCGGTCAGGTCTTCCGCCATTTTTTTCGTCAGTGTCGTCACAAGTACGCGCTCATTCCGCTGGGACCGCTTATTGATTTCCTCTATCAGATTGTCAACTTGCCCGTCGATTGGGCGCACGTCGATCTCGGGATCCAGCAGCCCCGTCGGACGGATGATTTGCTCGGTGACATCGGGTGCATGCTCCTCCTCATACGGTCCGGGCGTTGCCGAAACATAGATGAGCTGGTTGGTCGCTTTTTCAAACTCACCGAATGTCAATGGACGGTTATCCAAAGCGGACGGCAAACGAAAACCATGATCAACCAGCACTTGTTTACGTGCCTTGTCCCCATTATACATACCCCTGATCTGAGGAAGAGTAACGTGCGATTCGTCGACAACGACAAGGAAATCGTCCGGAAAGAAATCCAAAAGTGTATATGGCGTCGATCCTGGTTCCCGGAATGTCAGGTGCCGCGAATAATTCTCGATACCCGAACAGAAACCCATCTCGTTCATCATTTCAATATCATAGTTTGTCCGCTGCTCCAGCCGCTGCGCTTCAAGCAGCTTATCCTGCTCACGAAGTTCCGCTAGCTGTTCTTCCAGTTCTTTTTCGATATTTTTAATAGCCTTTTTCAGCTTTTCTTCACGGGTAACGAAGTGGGATGCCGGGAAAATAGCCACATGCTCGCGGTCCCCGACAATCTCACCTGTCAGAGCATCGACTTCACGGATTCGGTCAATTTCGTCACCGAAAAATTCAATCCGGATACAGTGTTCTTCCCTGGAGGCCGGAATAACCTCAACAGAATCCCCGCGGACTCGAAATGTGCCACGCTGGAAATCAATGTCATTCCTGGCATATTGAATGTCGACAAGATCACGTAAAAGCTGGTCGCGATCCTTTTCCATCCCCATCCTCAAAGAAAGGACCTGGCTTTTATATTCTTCCGGTGACCCTAGGCCGTAAATACACGACACACTTGAAACAATCAGCACATCACGCCGCTCAATCAAAGCAGATGTCGCCGAGTGCCGCAGTTTGTCAATTTCATCATTGATGCTTGCATCTTTTTCAATAAATGTGTCTGTTGACGGGACATACGCTTCCGGCTGATAGTAGTCATAATAGCTGACAAAATATTCGACAGCATTATTCGGAAACAGTTCCTTAAACTCACTGTACAGTTGTCCGGCCAATGTTTTATTGTGTGCAATAACAAGTGTCGGCCGGTTAATTTCTTCTAAGACATTGGAAACCGTAAACGTTTTTCCAGTTCCGGTAGCACCAAGCAATGTCTGATGCCGCTGACCAGCTTTCACTTTTTCGACCATTTCTGCTATCGCTTCAGGCTGGTCACCGCTCGGCTCGTACTGTGCCACAAGATCAAATTTATTTTCCAAACCGTAAACCTCCGTTCCTTGCCTTACTCTCATTCTATCATATCATTTAAATGAATAAACGAACAAATATTCGAATCATGGAATGCTCTATTTCCATTTTACCCGATTTACGCACATGAAATCACCCACCATGCTTAGGAAAACCAGCAAATACGGAAAACTGCCTCTTTCCCCAGCAAAAAACATTAGCAAGCGTGCCTGCTAATGCTGATCGGTCAATATAGTTGTAAATAATTCAGTCAGCGGCCGGTCATCCAGCTGCCGATGGTACTCTTCGATATGTCTCTGATAAGCATCCTGTTTTTCCGTACTGGAAAAAAGCGGAGCAGCTCTTGTTCCGGTTTATGATGAAGATTAACCATTATGCCCACGCCAAGCCGGTTTAGTTCCCTTGCATTGACTTTTTCCTGCCCTGGCAATGGGTCGTACATGAAAATAGGTTTCCGTTTCATCAGACACTCACTGACGGTAACACCACCCGGCTTTGTTAAAACGGCATCAGCCTCGTCGTAGAGTGCATTCATCTCCATTTTGCTGCCAATATATGAAATGGGAGTCACGTTGTTGGGCCGATTCCGGAGCAGTTCTCTGTACAACGATTCATTTTTCCCGCATAGCACGTTGTAATGAATCGATGGTGATTTCAGCGATGACAGTAATTTGCGTATGCTTCCAGTACCCAGACTCCCGCCAGTCACCAGCACCCTGATGTTGCTATCTGTGTTTGCCTTATATTCCATTTTTCGATAGACCGGATGAATAGGAATGCCGGTTACAAAGACCCGTTCAGCCGGAATCCCTCTTCGGACAAGAAAGGCTTTCACAGCAGCTGTAGGCACAAAGTGGTAATCAATACCATCTATCCCCCAGACATCATTAATGAAAAAATCTGTATAGGCATTGACTGTAATCGACTGCAGCTGATTATTCAGCTTTAAGCGGCTCGCCAGGTTCGACGGCAATGCATGTGTGGAAACGAGTACCTGTGGATGATGTTCGCGGACAAGCCGTCTGAAGAAGGGGATAAACATCATCTCATAAAAGAAACTGCGGCGCTTCAGAGGTTTATTATTACAAGAAGCGTGCCTGTACAGCCTATCATAGAGCTCGGGAAAGAAGCGGATCCAATTCAGATAGGCGGAAGTAACCACTCTTTCGATATTTCCATAACTGTACGACAGTATATCCACTTTATCACATACCATATCAGTACGTGCCAACTGAACTGCTTCCATTAGTGCGTCGGCAGTATGGTGATGCCCTGTTTGAATTCTCATAAATGGCAAAAACAGTGCCTTATTCGAATCCATCAGTTCACCTCCATCGGGAAATCATGCCTTTGTTTGGCTTCAATTACCAATGACTTGAACAGAACAGACATGCTATAATTTTTCTCAGAGAGGAGCAATGCCATGATCTATTTCATCTCAGCCTGTACCATGATTGCTTTCATTTACTTTCTGAGAAAAGCTTACAATAATACAAAAGATATACAGGTTCGCAATATAAATCCCACTTCAGATGCTGCTGGGAACAAATCCACATTATCCATCCTTCATCTATCTGACTTGCATTTAGAGCATATTTCCATAAGCCCGGCACAGCTTGCAGCCAAACTCAGGAATGAACCAATTGACATGATCGCACTGACTGGTGACTTTCTTGACCGAAAACGGACCATCCCGAAACTGGATCCTTATCTTCGAGTATTGCAGAGTCTGGAACCTGCATATGGCGTGTATGCCGTTCTTGGCAATCATGATTATGTACTGGACGAGAACAATCTTACTGCACTAAAAACATGCTGGAAAACTATGATGTTCGCGTTTTGCAAAACGGGAGTGATACCATTTTGGCCAATGGACACGTCATCAATATTATTGGTATTGATGATTCCAGCACAAACCGAAGTGATCTGTCAGCTGCCTATCAGCATGTGGAAAATGGAATGAATATCGTTCTGACACATGATCCGAACATTGTACTGGAGATGCAGAATTACAAGTTTGATTATTTAATGGCCGGTCACTTCCACGGCGGACAAATTTGTTACCCAAAAGCATATCATCTTGTCAAAATGGGCAAACTTGCCCGCCAGAATGTGATAAAAGGACTGCATTATTACCGGGAAGCACCATTCTATATTAGTGAGGGACTTGGCCAAACTGGTTTTAATATGCGTGTCGGCAGCCGGCCTGAAATCACGTTCCACCACATTGCCTTCCGTGCAGTCGAGCACGTTTCCTAGTCATTGTACTGCTGCAAAAGGCGCTCCTTCGACATAAAGAGATAAAACGGCTGATTCCGATGTCCCGATCCGGCAATAAAGTTGATGGGCAGAAAGGTTCCTTGTTTAAACAGGCGGTAATACGTGTTCCGGATTGGAAATGCTTCAAATCCGAGTCGGTCGATGCCTTTGTGCAGCAGTGTAATACCAAGGATCCCCTTGATTTCCGGGTATTTATGATGTCCCTCAACATAGCGTGATAAGGATTGCAAATCTCTTCGTATCGTGTGGTATAAAACGTATTGCGCGCTGCAGTTCACTCTCGTCTCGCTGCGTATCGCGGATAATACGAATATTATGCAAATGAATTTTCAGCAATATATCATTTTATTTATGGTTGTCCCATCCTGCAGCACAACCGATGCGCCTTTGTATGTTGTCGGGCGTACACGGAATATGGTGTTATTCATACGGCTGTCAGGTACGTATTGCAGTCTTGTGAGCTTGTAGTAAAGCGGGTCAAGCATATACCACATATTCAATAAATAGTTCCTCATTTGTCTGCCTTCTTTACGGAAAAGTAGCATCATTAGTTTGCTTAAATACGTTATTCCTAATGAAGGAAATTTTACCCAAGTTCGTTAAACTAAGTGAATATCCATTCATACAAAACGCCTGCCGTATCTGGCAGGCGTTTTCTGCTTCTAGTTTTCATGTTTCATTCCGTTGCGATTAGTTTCCCGACTGCGCCTTTTTGTACGTGACTGAACTGGTGTGCAATTTGTTCTGCTATATCATACGAAATTCAAGGAGCCTACCAGTGATACAGGTCACTATTTAGAGACATTTTTTTTTGTGAAAAGACAGTTCTTTCAGTTTTTGTAGTTGTAATTATGCGAATAGTTTTATGGAACTCACGGCCCGAGAACATTAAAAAGTGGCAGACATAATCAGCTGTGTCTGCCGCTTTTCGATATGAATCATTATCCATGCTCCGGTATTTGTTTCACCTGAGAGCGGCTGTTCGCCGTTATTATTCCCAGTTCATGGTGGTCCTCTTCATAAAGCGCACTTTGCACAAACCGGACCTCCCCATTTTCTCCTAGGATTTCCAGTTTAAAAAAACGCTCCGCTTTCCTGCAGTGCATAATAATATGCTTCCATATCATTTATCTTCGTTCCATTCACTTTCGTTACCGTTTCTCCTGCCACAATACCCAAACGATCAGCTGGCGTGCCGGGAATAACTGCCAGCACCTTGATTCCGCGTTCATTTTTATGGAAAAAAGGGACTTTCGCCCGGTCTGTAAGGCGATGTCTGTAATTAATATATTCCCTTCCGATGATTCCAGTTAAAATAGCCACCAATGACAGCCAGCCGGCATAAATACTGCCGACAGCCATGAATAGTACTGCCATAGATAGGATGAGCACCCGTCTCGCAATTGCCCCGGCGGCTTTTTGGGAAGTGTTCCTTGAACGGCATGATCAAATCCAATCACAAACGGAACAAGTGCAAGGCTGTACACCTCTCCATTTATTGAAAAATACGGCCAAATGGTGCAAAAGCTGTGATGGGGCCTGCCGGGATCAGGACAAAAAGGAATCAGACTGACTTTTTCAATGGTGCACACCTATCCAATACCCACGGCGTCCAAGCTGCAGTTCCGGATATGTCCGGGTCCGCCCGCTGCGGGTAAGCAATAATGCCTCAGCTATTAATAGTATTGCCAGCAGTATACTTAACCCCACAAAATTTGCAGATGATGAGAAGGTTATATCGGTAAATGTCTGGTTTTCGAACACAAATGGAAGAAATAATAAAAGCAAATAACTGATCCCAACTATATATACCGGTGAAAGCAGTGTGAAACGAAGCGATAGACTTAACAGAACGGTTACAATGGCCAGCATCCAAATTGTCTCCCTGGAAAAGACCAGCCCCACTCCAACAGCCAGCATCGATAAAAACAATCCGAAACCAACGGACAAAACCCATGTATGCCGCCATTCCACAAATGGGTCAAACAGCTTCAGACCAAAATCCCTCCGCTCTCTTCGGATCCGTTTAAGTCCGGCTAGAACAACCAGAATAACCGTCCAGTAAACAAGGGGATTAAGAAAGAATCTGCCTAACCCTTTCCATAATTCGATAAGCCATGTCTCTGCCATGATGATCACCTTCCACAACTGCCTTCTGTACATTATACCATTGTATATTATATTCGGTATAGGACAGGTCTTTTTCCTGCATGGCGATTAGAAAAACTAAAGACCTGGGACCTCTATCAAAAATTCCGCGGGCAGAACCCGCGGAATTAACTTACTGTAATACACCATGATGGTTTACTGATATAACTCGTTTAATGCTTTTTCCATCTGCTGATCATCTTCACCGGAACGAATATGCTCAACGATCTCGGTTTCAATCTTACCTGCCGTTTTATCATTCACTTTTCCGGTTGCCTTAAGTTCATGTTCCTTCTGGAAGGACTTCACTGCTTCTTCCGTATCCTGATTGAAGTAGCCATCAGTACGTCCCGGGTCATAGCCCAATCCTTTCAGCATAATCTGTATATTTTTCACATTATCGCCGGTATCGTTGTAAGACAGCGGTTCAACAAGCTGGACTGGATTTGTGAAATAATAAGAAGGCTGCTCTTCTTTTATGGTTGGTTTGACGCCCTTCTCATGAATCCATGTCCCTTCTGGCGAAAGCCACTTGAAAAAGGTCAATTTAACCCTGCTTCCGTCTCCTAGCGGAAGTGCCTGCTGAACCGTCCCTTTGCCGAAACTTTTCGTCCCGACAACATCATAGCCGGTTTCTTTCATGGCGACCGCCAATATCTCGGATGCAGAAGCACTGCCTTCATTAATCAATACACTAATTGGATATGGCTTCTTTTCACCCAGATTGGAGTACGATTTGGATACCTGGCCATTCTGATCTTCAATCTGCACATATGGAATATCATCAGGAATAAAGTTTTTCAAGATCTTCTCGACAGCGGTCAACAGTCCACCTGGATTTCCGCGCACGTCAATGACCAAACCTTCAATCCCCTTATCTTCCAGTTCCTTCAGTTGTTTCGAGAAATGCTCAGCCGTATTTTCTGCAAACGAGGTGATTTCCATTAACCCTGTTTTCTTGCCGTCAATAGTTTTCACTTCGGAATAAACCGTTTCAACCGGGATGTCATCACGGACGAGGGTGACATCGAAAGGTTCGGAAACTCCATCACGCTGGATTTTGATCACGACTTCCGTTCCTTTTTTACCACGAATTTCCTGAACCGTTTCCTGCAAGTTAAGTCCGGCAACACTTTCACCGTCTACACTCAGTATTTGATCGTTCGGACGCAGCCCTGCCTCTTCGGCTGGTGAATCTTTAATTGGTGACACAATAGTGACTTTCCCGTCAACCATACTTACTTCCGCACCAATACCCTCAAATGATGATTCTATCGTATCATTAAAGTTTTTCATCATCTCCGCATCAAGGTATGAACTGTACGGATCTTCCAAAGATGCAAGCATGCCTTGAATGGCACCTTCGATTAATTGCTTATCCTTCACATCTTCCAGGTAGTTGTCTTTGATTAAGTTATACGCTCGTGCGACTTTTTGGATTTTGGCCGGTGGTTCCACATTCTCCTGATTTTGTTCATCCGTCTGATTCGCTGCAGAATCCTGTCCGTTATCCGGTCCGGGCTGAGCCAGTTTCACACCAGCATACGCTCCCGCAAATCCCAAAACAAGTGCAGCGAACAATAGTAGGACTATATGTTGCTTCTGCAGTTTCATGTTTTCACCCCATTTAATATATTGCCCGGATGGCTTGTCCTGTTTTAAGTGTTAGAAAACTTGGCTTGCCGTTAAAGAGATACTTAGAAAGCGTTCTTTGCATCCACAAAAGCCCCTACGCTTTGGAGTGCAAGCTTTAGGCGGTGCTCCCTAACTGCACTCATTCAGTATTTATATTTCTTAACTGCCTAAAAAGGCATCACAACATTAATGTGCGATGCCTTTAATAGTATAGTTTATGCAAGCATTATGCAATAGCATTCATGTTAATTATGGAAGGAATGGCATAGGATTAATACCGCCTTTATGACTCCATTTTCCATTATGCACTTCAAAGTGGAGATGGGCACCATAAGAATCGCCGGTATTGCCGACAGCACCCAATTTCTGTCCGGTCGATACGGATTGACCAAGACTTACGGATCGTGCAGACATGTGAGCATAAACCGTTGACTTATTAAGCTTCGGATGGTACACGTACACAACATTACCATAGCTGGAGGAGTATGCTGACCTTGTTACAACTCCGGATGCGCCCGCTTTGATAGTTGTACCAATTGGTGCTGCGAAATCAACCCCCAAATGATCTCCATATGGCGCCGGTCTTGGACCGTATCCTGAGGAATACCTGCCATTTACAGGCTTAATAAATGTTCCGCTTCCTCCACCACTAAAATTACTGTTCGATTCATTTGATGAGCTGTTATTTTCTTTGGACAATTGATTAAGTTTGCTTTTGGCTTCTTTTTTTGCATTTTCGATAACTGCTGCTTGATCTTTCAGTACCTGCTCCTGTTCACCGATACTCATTTTGTATTCTTCAAGCTGATTTTGCTCTTCTTTCAGTTCCCCAAGCTTGTCTTCTTTCGCCCCCATTTGCTCGTCCATTTGCGCCCGCAGTGACTCAAGCTCCTGCTTTTGGTTTTCGAGTGATGCTTTTTGTTCTCTATTTCACCTTTCTTGTCTTCTATTTCTTTTTCTTTTCTTCCACTTCCGCTTGCTTGTTTTCCAGCTCTTTCTTTTCCTTCGCATGGGTTTCCATGATGTTCTGGTCCTGCTCCATTATCGTACTAACAGCGGAAGAGCGGCTGATAAAATCACTGAAACTGCTCGATCCCATAATGACTTCTATGTATTTCATACTCCCGCCGTTTGACTGGATTGCACGGAGCCTATCTTTCAATAGCTGTTCCCGTTTTTCAATCCGTTCTTTCAGCTTTTTAATATCATCTTTCAGTTTGTCGATTTTCCCATTTAGCTTGTCCATCCGTTTTTTTAATGTTTCCAGCTGCTGGGTTGTTTCCGCAATTTCATTTTCTTTTGATTTGATGGTATTCCGGGTTTCGGCCAGATTCTGGTCAATTTCTTCAATCTCGCTATTGACGGTTGCCTGTTTTTCTTTATTTTCTTCAATTTTCTCTTCGGTGTTTTCTTTCTCGCTGTTCAAATTGGACTTTTTATCGCTTAACTTATCTTGTTTTTCTTCCAGTTCGTTTATTTCCTCTTTCACATTGCTGGCTGACTCAGCTGATACTTTGTGCCAGTCAGCCAATCCGGTTCCGAAAACTATAGTAGCAATAAGCGAATAGGCAATTGATTTCCTCATCACTATTTCCCCTCTCCTCGTCTATGAATAGTACATATTTTTTAGATCTTCAAGAACTTACGGACACTCATAACACTTCCCCATACGCCGATGAATGCCCCAATAACTAGAATGAGTAAGGAAAGCTGCCATGCGAATGGACTGAATGGGAGCAGTTCCACAAAATCGTACGTAATTTTATCACTGACATTATGGTCCAAATAGTAATACCCGGCCAGAACAGCCGTTATAGGCAAGATGGAACCCAGAACCCCGAGGAGCATACCCTCAATGAAAAAACGGCCAGCGGATGAATCCATTTGTGGCACCAACAAGCTTCATAATACCAATTTCTTCGCTTCTGGCCATGATCGTTAGTTTAATCGTGTTGGATATCAGGAATATGGCTGTAAAGACTAAACCGACAATCAAAATTAAGCCGATATTCCGGGCGTATTCGTTGAAGGTGAACAGCCGATGGACGACGTCTTTTCCATAGTTTACTTCCTGAATGTTTTTAAAGCTGTTAATTTTTTGGCCAGGGATTCTGTATCAGCAGGATCTGCAGCTTTCACGACGTAAGCATGGCTGAGCGGATTGTCCTGTTCAAACATCTTCAATGCGTCGCCTTCTTCCCCCATGCCTTCAATCACCTGTTCAAGCTGTTCATCTTTGGATGAAAAGGCAACCGATCCTGCTTGGTCCATTTCCTGGATTTTATCCCCCAGCTTCTGTATATCATCTTCTGTCGCTGTCCGGTCAATGAGCGCCTCAATCTGCACCTCTTCCTCAAGGCCGTCTGCCATATGATTAAGGTTCAGCATTAGTGCAAGGAATGCACCGACAAGTAAAAGTGTGGTCGTTACGGCACCAACGGAGGCCACTGTCATCCAGCCGTTGCGGAAAATATTTTTAACACCCTCCCGCAGATGCCGTTTTATCGTCCTAAACTTCATAGCCATATTCACCTCGATGTTCGTCTCGCACGATCAGCCCGTCTTCGATTGCGATAACGCGCTTTTTAATCGCGTTGACTATTTCTCTGTTGTGGGTGGCCATTAGGATGGTAGTACCTCGAGAATTAATTTCCTCAAAAATACGCATAATTCCCCATGATGTCTCCGGGTCCAAATTACCGGTCGGCTCATCAGCGATCACAATTTTCGGATGGTTGACTATTGCCCGGGCAATGGACACACGCTGCTGTTCGCCCCCAGAAAGCTCGTCCGGAATGAAGCGTGCCTTATTTTTCAGACCTACTAATTCAAGCACATCCATTACCCGCTTCCGGATGCTGCGTGGCGATTCCTCAATAACTTCCAGCGCAAAGGCAATATTTTCATAGACTGTTAGTTTCGGCAAAAGCTTAAAGTCCTGAAAAATAACACCGATATCCCTGCGTAAAAAAGGGACGTGCTTCTTTTTATACTGCCCAAATCCATGTCGTTAATCGTGATACTGCCTTCGGATGGCTTCGCTTCTCGGTACATCAGCCTGATGAATGTCGATTTGCCAGCACCGCTCGAGCCGACAATATACACAAATTCTCCCTGATCAATATCAATTGTAATGCCATTAAGTGCAGTCACTCCGTTGACATATGTTTTATGTACGTCTCTCATCTTTATCATCTATGGATCACCTTTTGTTCTGAAGTGTTGTTAAACATAGTTGTCGATTCTTCATAAACCGTGTTTTAATACGCCGGGGGTATTTTTATGCGTTCCGACAAATTCAATAATTATTTTCCATTATAACATCTTTCGGCATGAATTTTAGACAAAATTATATTACATTTTCATTTCAATTTGTCATGTTGTCTGCGGTTTTTGTAAAACTTCGTACTATGAACTTTGAATTTGAAAGGAACACGAGGAAAGTTCCATGTTTTTTGCGGGGTGATGCCCAGAAAAGAAGGTGTTCCGGGAAAGCCTTGCAAACGTAATTAAAAAAGTTTGGCCTGTTTTCTCATTCGAAACAGGCCAAACTGCTAGTCATCCAGTTATTTTTCTCCGCCAGCCATGATGCAAGTGTCTGAGCATCCTCTTCTGCTACATCCTGGGGAGGCATGTCGCCTTGACCATTCTGAATAATATCAACAATATCATCTTTAGAATGATCTGCACCAACTGAAGTCAAATCAGGTCCAACTCCGCCAGAAAGATCTCCTCCGTGGCAGGAAGCGCAGTTATTTTGGAAAATTTCTTCCGCTGCAGCGGTTGATTCACCGTTTTCACCGGAAGACTCTTCCGTACCGGTGTCACCATTGTTTCCGTTATCAGTGCCACCGTCATCCCCACCGCCGCCACAAGCGCCGAGCACAAGCGCCGTGCCGAACAGAATGGATAATAATCCTTTTTTCATGTTTAAATCCCCCTAACATAATGTAGTGAAAAGGTTATCAAGGATATTATAACCTATTTCCATTATTTTAAAACCTGTACAAGAGAAATAATATCACCGGTTTTCCCTTACAAATCGCGGTACAATCAGCTTACTGGCAGATTGTGTCAATTTCATGACTATCCTATGACCATGCATGCCTAGTCGATCAGGGAGCGCAAATAGGAGTCAATGAATGGGTCGATATTACCGTCGATAACACCTTGCGCATTCCCTACTTCCTCATTGGTACGATGGTCTTTCACCATTGTGTATGGGTGAAAAACGTAAGAGCGGATCTGACTTCCCCAGCCAATTTCTTTTTGCTCTCCGCGAATTTCATCAAGCTCCTGCTGCTGGCGTTCCAATTCCAGCTGATAGAGCTTGGACCGGAGCATTTTCATTGCGCGTTCTCTATTTTGAATCTGGGAACGTTCCGACTGACAGGTAACGACAATTTTAGTTGGCAAGTGCGTGATACGAACGGCTGAATCTGTCGTGTTGACGTGCTGTCCGCCGGCACCGCTAGCCCGATACGTGTCAATGTTGATGTCTTCATTATTGATTTCGATATCGACATCATCATCCATCTCCGGTGTCACTTCACACGATGCAAAGGATGTATGGCGTCTGCCGGAAGAATCAAACGGTGATATCCGGACAAGGCGATGTACACCTTTTTCGGCTTTTAAATAGCCATAAGCGTTATGTCCTTTGATCCACAATGTCACACTTTTCACACCGGCTTCATCACCGGGGAGATAATCAAGAGTCTCCACGGTGAATCCTTTCCCTTCAGCCCAGCGCTGATACATCCGCAGTAGAATGCTTGCCCAGTCTTGTGATTCCGTACCGCCCGCACCCGGGTGCAGCTCCAGGATCGCATTGTTCTTATCATATGGCTCACTCAAAAGCATCTGTAACTCAAATTGATCAACGGCACTGCGCAGTCCGGTGATTTCCTGTTCCAAATCAGCGAACAGTTCCGGGTCATTTTCTTCTTTCACCAGCTCGTAGGATACTTCCAGGTTCTCCAGTTTTTCCTCCAGTTCCTCAAAACCTTCCACATAGCTTTTCAGCTGATTTGATTCATTGATAACTTTTTGCGCTTCTTCCTGATTGTCCCAAAATTCAGGTTCTGTCATGCGCATTTCGAGTTCCTTTATCCGTTCCCGTTTGACATCTAAGTCAAAGAGACCCCCTGAATTCATTAATTCGCTTCATCATTCGTCCCAGTTCATTTCCAATCTCTGCAAGTTCCATCTGTCTCACCTCTAAGTTAGTTTAAAATAACAAGGAAAACACCCTCACCGGACCAGAAGTGCTTCTTTATTTAAAACCGTCAGGAAACTATGGTCAATGCCATGGGTCCCCGGTTATTTGCCATGGCAGTGTTTATATTTTTTCCGCTGCCGCACGGGCATGGGTCATTCCGGCCAGTGGTCTCCGTCTTCACGTAAGGTTTGCGTGATTTTTTCTTTTCTTCCTCTTCCTGTTCGCCAGATACTGCCTGTGTATTTTGGCTACTTCCTGCCGCTGCAGATTATCCCTGATTTGGGCTTTCATCACATACTTGGCTACTTCCTCTTCAATTTCAACAATCATTTCTTCAAACATCTGGAAGCCTTCAGCCTGATATTCCTGCAATGGATCATTTTGGCCATACGCACGCAAGTGAATACCCTGGCGAAGCTGATCCATCTGATCGATGTGATCCATCCATTTAGTGTCGACCGTTCGCAGTACAATTACTTTTTCAAATTCACGCATTTGCTCTGGTGACAGTTCCTGTTCTTTTTCATTATAGCGATGGTTGACAATACCCATAATAAAGTCAATCATTTCGTCCGGCTCTTTGCCTTTAATATCATCGACTGAAATATCATCCGGGTTCAAGAGATTGCCATGCACATACTCAATGATGGAATCCAGTTCCCAGTTTTCGTCCAGTTCATCCTGTGTATTCGCCTGTACAACACGCTTAAGCGTAGACCGAATCATACCCTCGACAATTTCACGTAGATCTTCAGTGGCTTCAATAACATCAAACCGCTGCTTGTATATGATTTCCCGCTGCTGACGAAGAACGTCATCATAGGATAGAACGGTTTTACGCGCATCAAAGTTGTTACCTTCCACCCGCTTTTGTGCGGATTCCACAGCCCTTGATACCATCTTGCTTTCAATCGGCTGGGAATCGTCCATGCCAAGCCGTTCCATCATCGATCGCATATTGTCGGATCCGAATCGGCGCATCAGGTCATCTTCCATTGACAAGTAAAACTGCGTCACCCCTGGATCACCCTGACGCCCGGAACGTCCGCGCAGCTGATTATCGATCCGGCGTGACTCATGGCGCTCAGTTCCAATGACGGCCAGACCGCCCAGCTCTGTCACACCATCACCGAGCTTAATATCGGTACCACGACCGGCCATGTTCGTTGCAATCGTAACCGCACCCCGCTGTCCGGCATTTTCAATAATTTCTGCTTCCCGGTAATGGTTTTTAGCGTTAAGGACGTTATGTGGAACACCTGCTTTTTTCAGCATCTTGGCAATCAATTCCGACGTCTCGACTGCGACCGTCCCGACCAGAACAGGCTGTCCTTTTTCATGCCGTTCTTTAATATCATCAACGACGGCACGGAATTTCCCTTCGATTGACTTGTAAATCATATCCGCTTTGTCGTCCCGGATAATCGGCTTGTTCGTCGGAATAGCAATAACATCCATGTTGTAAATGTTACGGAATTCCTCTTCTTCTGTTTTAGCTGTACCGGTCATCCCGGAGAGCTTCTGATACATGCGGAAGAAATTCTGGAACGTAATCGATGCCAGGGTCATACTTTCGTTCTGGATCTGCAGCCCTTCTTTTGCTTCAATTGCCTGGTGCAGCCCGTCACTGTAGCGGCGGCCTTTCATCAGACGACCGGTGAATTGGTCAACGATGACAACCTCGCCTTCTTCAACAACATAATCAGTATCACGCTGCATCGACACGTGGGCTTTTAATGCTTGGTTAATATGGTGGGTGAGTGATACATGATTCAAGTCAAACAGATTTTCAATACTGAAATAGCGCTCAGCCTTGTTGATGCCTTCTTCCGTCAGCTGGACACCTTTCGTTTTTTCATCATACGTATAATCCGTCTCACGGCTTAAAATCCGAACAAACCCATTTGCCTGCTGGTACATCGATGCCGATTTTTGGGCAGAACCTGAAATGATCAGTGGTGTACGTGCCTCGTCAATCAGGATCGAGTCCACCTCGTCAATAATGGCAAAGTTCAGCGGGCGCTGCACCATCTGTTCTTTGTATAGAACCATGTTATCACGCAAATAGTCAAAGCCGAACTCGTTATTCGTGCCGTACGTAATGTCACTATAATAGGCTTCCCGCTTTTCTTCTTTCGTCATGCCATTGCCGTTAAGACCGACAGTCAGGCCAAGAAAATTGTACAGTTCACCCATATCCTTCGCGTCACGACCGGCCAGGTAATCGTTGACCGTAATAATATGGACACCTTTTCCGGATATGGCGTTCAAATAAGCCGGCATGGTGGATGCCAATGTTTTCCCTTCCCCTGTTTTCATTTCGGCGATATTGCCTTCATGTAATGCTACTGCACCTGTCAGCTGAACAGGGAACGGACGCATGCCCAGCACACGTTTCGCACCTTCTCTCACCACCGCATAGGCTTCAGGAAGCAAATCATCAAGTGACTCACCATTTGCATGACGTTCTTTAAATTCTTCTGTTTTATTTTTAATTCATCATCTGACAATTTTTCTATATCAGGTTCCAGCGTTTCTATCTGATCGACTTTTTTTCTGTAAACGGTTCAGTTGTTTTTTATTTCCATCCCCAAAATCCTGGTCAGTAATCCAGCCATTTAAAACGCTCCTCATATGATTTCAGCAAATATGCAATATCTTATTATAACCCAATACTAATCATAACGCATCTGTTCTTCTGTTACAACTGATGAACACGGTAATAGACTGTCGAAACTTCCCTGTCCTGTGTGTTCACAGGCTAAAACCGTCACGTCCTGTGCGTTGAAAAATTGAAAGAACAGTCCGGGGATGAACTGTTCTTTCGAGTGAGGATTATAGAGGCTTACATGGAGGTAATGAAAAGGAAGCTTATGTAAGTGAATAGGTATGTGACTGCTCTTTTTGCTTCCTGTCCAATTCGGCAAGCTGGCGATTGGTCGAGGCGATGATCGCCACTAACTGTGCAATGGTCTGTTCATGCTGCTCGACCTTTCTCACCAGTTCATCATACTTGCATTCACTCACATAAATTGCTCCTTTCATCTAGTGTGATTCATTTATAGCACGAAACCGGCAAAGAGCGCCAATTGCTATTTTTGCTTTTCAGCTTGCCATTCGACATAATTTTATGGCGAAAACACAATTTTCGACGCATCCGTATGTATAATTCGTGAAAAATAGCGAATGAATAAACTTCAAAATTAAAAATTAGTATTCTGTGCGACAAGTTTCGACAAAACAGGTAGTCAACTGGTACGAAAGCTGATATGGCATGGTTAGGAAGGACTTTGGAATAACATTAATCCGTTCTTTCCGTGGAAAAGAGGGGCTAAAAATAAGGAAGGCGATCCCTCGTTCACAGGGGTCGCCTAATCCAATCATGTATGTTTAACTGACATGATTTTTAACAGTTTTTCACTGATGTACAAAGTTTCTGCAACCGCGCGATTGCTTTTCCCGTCCGCAAGCAGCTGAAGCACTTCACATTCGCGGCTTGTTAAGAGATGCAGCGGTTTGTGATAGCTGATGCTTGGCTCGGCCACACCGGTACTGGCGGGGACGCTTTCTCCGGCAAGGCGTCGGTATTCCTTGACAAGATTGTGCGTTACTTTCGGATGAAGATAGGATCCGCCTTCACGGACGACTTTAATCGCTTCAATTAAAGAATCTGAATCCATCTCTTTCAGCAAGTAGCCCTGCGCACCCGTTTTCAGTGCATGCGTGACATAACTTTCATCATCATGGATGGACAAAATAATCACTTTCAAGTCAGGAAACTGCTTTATGAGGTCTGCTGTTGCCTGCACCCCATTCAGCTGCGGCATGTTAATATCCATCAGGACGACATCAGGGTTATATTCTTTAACAAGATTGGCAGCAACATACCCATCATCCCCTTCTGCCACAACCTCAAACGACGGTTCAAATTCCAAAATCCGTTTTACCCCTTCACGAAATAATTTATGATCATCAATCAGTAGAATTTTTGTCTGTTTCTTTGTCATCAGCTAACTTCCTCCCAAATGATCACTCTATTAGAGGTTGTTCAAAAAATCCGGTAAAAATGACACTTCGAATTTCTTCGTTGGCTTGCTTTTCCGTTGCTCATGTATTAATTTGCATACACTTCGCTACTCAAAGCTGCGCCGCCTTGAAATTCTTGGTCCTTTTTACCCTCCTATTTGAACACGCACTATTAAAAAATTTCACCCTATTACATTTCTATGAAAATACTGGTCTCTTGTCTTTTTCGATTTATAGTAAGTATACCTTATCTGCTGGCTAATTGTGAATATTAAGAGAGGTTATACGGTACATGAATCACAATCGTTGTCCCTTCACCAATCATTGAGTTGATGGACAATGTGCCATTGAGCATTTCCACCCGTTCACGCATACCGATTAAGCCGAAAGACTTTTCCCGTTTTATTGCAGGATCAAACCCTTTACCATTATCTTTAATCACCAACGATATGGTGTTCGTTCCTATTTCAAGTTTCACTTTAACCAGTGAGGCGTCTGCATGCTTAATGGCGTTCTGAAGTCCCTCCTGCATAAGACGGAAAAATGCAATTTCGTATTCCTGGCTTACCCGCTGCTCTTTGCCAATTGGTTTGAATTCAATTTGAATATCATTGTAATCAGAAATCGTTGCGATATATTTTTGATTGTCGGCACTAACCCCAGGTCGTCCAGTGCCATTGGCCGGAGATCATAGATGATGCGCCGGACCTCATACAAGGATGACCGAATCATTTTCCGGACGCTTTTAATTTCACCAATCGTTTCATCAGTCGTTCCATGGCGGAAGGTTTTGTCAACCAGTTCAGACCGGAGCAAAATGTTAGCAAGCATTTGTGCAGGACCGTCATGGATTTCTCTGGATATTCTCCTGCGCTCATCTTCCTGAGCTTCAATAATTTTTAATCCGAATTCCTGTTTTTCCCTGGCTTCCTCAATCATCTCATTTACCTGTCTGAGATCATCGTTCAGGTATGTAAGGATAACGGATATTTTACTCGCCAGTCCCTCTGACCGTGCAACCGTCTGGTCCAATGTAACTAGCCGCCGCTCCAGTTCATCACGCTTATCCCGCAAAATTTTCTCTTCCTGGCGAAGCATGGCAAGCCGTGTCTGCATCGCATGTGTATTTTCGTACACTTCGCGAATCTCACTTTCCGAATAGCGGTCAAAATACTTGCTGACTTCTGACAGGCGCTGTCTGGAAAAACGGACTTTCTGTTCCAGTGCGTCCCCGTCATTAATATGTTTTGTAACCTTTTCTTTCGTTTCATTCAGTTCTATTTGCAGCTGCTCATGTTCACTGCGCGCTTCCTCACTGATATGAAATATTTCATCCTTGCTTTTTTGAACAACATCAATCATTTCCTCAACAACAAAATCCAATGCCTTTTCTTCCAGCTTTTGTGTCATCTATCCCACCAGCCTATGCTATAATGATTCGGAATCCTTCTATTTTTCCAGGGGGTTTTTTACGGACATTCGGGTAATTTTTTCCTGAGAAATAGATACAATGATGTATTACTCTCTAGTATACTAATAACCAGGAGGTAAAAATCAACATGCTATCGACCTATTATACCGTAAAAAAAGAAAATTTGACCAGGTAATGATACAAAAGTCACGATTTATTGGCTATGTTAAACGAGTGGAAACGGAAGAAGATGCACAGGCTTTCGTCCAAGAGATTAAAAAAAAGCATCATGACGCCACACACAACTGCTCCGCCTACATGGTCGGAGAGCACAACCAGGTTCAGAAAGCAAACGACGACGGGGAACCAAGCGGAACAGCAGGTGTGCCGATTCTGGAAGTCTTAAAGAAAAAAGACTTAAAAGACACAGCTGTGGTTGTGACAAGATACTTCGGTGGCATTAAACTCGGGGCTGGCGGTCTAATCCGCGCCTATAGCAGCACGACATCACAAGCCTCGAAACAGCGGGCATCGTGGAGCGCCGGCTGATGAAAGGAATTTCAGTCACGGCCGATTATTCACTTCATGGCAAACTGGAAAACGCACTGCGCAATTCAGATTATATTGTGGACGCAATAAACTATATGGAAAAAGTGGAATTTGTCGTGTATGTGCCTGACGGGGAAGAGCAGAAATTTCATGATTGGATAGTCGACCTCACCAGTGATCAGGTAACATTTGCTGATAAAGGAACTGCCTATGTGGAGATAGACGTATAAAAAGTATGGTGCTGCGAACGGGGTGATATTTCTCGCTCACAGGTTGATATTTCCTGTGAACGGGTTGATATTCGCTGGAAAAGGGCTGATATCCACACTTTCCGGTTGATTCCACCTGCCGTCCGGTTGGTACTCCCTTAGCTCTGGTTGATATTACCACCGATAGGTTGATTATCGGCCGGAACCCCTGCCCCGACCTACCGGAAATTAGAAAAAAGCACTGTCTTAAAGCTTAGACAGTGCTCCCTCATCGGCAATCAGTACTACATTCTCATGTTTTTGCAAAACCGATGCAGGGAATTCTTCCGTTACTTCGCCATTTACCAGCTGACGAACCGCGTCGGCTTTTTTCTCTCCGGAAACGAGCAACACGATTTTCCGGCTTTCCATGATCGTTTCAATCCCCATCGTAATCGCTTTTTCGGGACATCATCCATTGACTCGAAAACGTGCATTCGCTTTCCGTGTCGACTCATCCAAGTCAACAACATGTGTCCTGCTGTCGAAGGAAGTGCCCGGCTCATTGAATCCGATATGGCCGTTCAGCCCAAGGCCCAGCACCTGCAGATCCACCTGCCCTGCCTTTCGGATCATTGCTTCATAGTCCTGGCATTCCTGTTCCAGATCACTCACATCGCCTTTAGGCAAAAATGCCTGATCATCAGACAAGTCAATGTGATGAAACAGCTTATTGTTCATATAGTACCGGTAGCTGTTCGGATCATCCGATGCCAGCCCGACATACTCATCCAGATTGAATGTCTTCACATCTTTAAAGGATACGTCTCCATTTTCATGGCGCTCCATCAGCTGCTGGTATAGGCCTTCCGGTGTAGATCCGGTCGCCAGTCCCAGCACTGGCCGCTCCAATTGCTGTACAGTCTCAATGATTAAATCACACGCCTGCTTACTCATCGCGTCATAATTAGATGTTCGAATGATTTCCATGTTCCTCATCCCTTCTGATAAGCTACCTCTCCCCGGCAAATGGTGGAGTGTACATTCAACTCGTCATCCACGAGCAGCAAGTCGGCATCTTTGCCTGGCTTAATACTTCCCTTTTTATCAAATATATGTAGCTGTTTTGCCGGATTTTCCGCTGTCATCTGGATAACATTCCGGATATCGGCATCGTTGAGCTGCAGCATCTGCCGGGCACCTTCCTGCATTTTTAAAATACTGCCGGCCAATGTGCCATCCTCCAAAACTGCCCAGTCTTCCGTTACGGTTACAGGCTGGCCGCCAAGTTCATAATTGCCTGCCTGCAGACATTTAGCCCGCATGGCATCCGTTATCAGGATCAGCCGCTCACTTCCAACATTGTCATAAATCAGTTCAAGCATTTCAGGTTCCACATGAATCCCGTCCGCAATCAGTTCCGCGCGCAGCTCCTCCAGCTGGAAGGCTGCACCAACAGCACCAATGTCACGGTGATGAATCCCGTTCATCGCATTACAGAGATGGGTAACTTGCCGCAAACCATACGGAATCGCCTTTTTGATCGCTGCAAATCCTGCATCGGTATGTCCAGCAGAAACATTCACACCGGATTCATATAAATGGCGGATAAACTCGCCATTCTCATCAAGTTCCGGTGCCATGGTAATCGTTTTTATGTTATTCCCTGATAAACGCTGCCATTCGTCAAATTGGCGAATATCCGGTTGTTTAATATGTTCAAGCGGCTGGGCGCCTTTTTTGCTTTTTTCAATAAAAGGACCTTCCAAATGAACCCCGATTACTTCCGCCTGTCCTTGTTTCGATGTATATTTCGCCACGTTAACAAGTGCGTTCGCAATGTTTTCCGGCGCTTGGGTGATCGTCGTCGCCAGAAAGCTTGTCGTACCTTCTGCAGGCAAAGCACCGGCCATCGTATCCAGTGCTTTTTCGGTTGCATCCATCACATCAGCACCCGCTGCTCCGTGAATGTGCCCGTCAATAAACCCGGGATAACGTTGAGGCCGCTTCCATCAATGACGGTTACCCCTTCCGGCGGCGTCTGCTCTTCTTCATATATAGCTTTAATCTCACGCCCTTCCACCAGCAGCGAACCATTGATGATACCGTCCGTTTCGGTGAAAATAGCCGCATTTTTAATATAAATGCCAGTCATCCAATCATTCCTTTGCATTTTCTACTCATAACGTAGCACAACGGAGGCAAGCTTGTCCATTTGAACAAAGACACATGTATCCCCAAAAAACTGCATCCATCAATCGGACGCAGTTTCTACCGGAAATGATCCGCTGCTGACGTGTTTCGATCGGCCAGCTCTCGGACCAGCTTCTGAACCATTTCATCTGCCGATTGGATCGTCGCATTCTCTGTCTCCCGGATTAGTTTCTCCAGTAGACGTTTATAACGCTCTTGCTCTGCCATATTGATACCGCCTTTTCCATTCCCTTTTCCTTGTCTAAAAAATCATAGCACAAATTGTTTTATGATGTTGTCGAAAACGTCATATCCAGTAATTTCTTGCACTCTTTTAAATATTTTCGTGACAACTATTATTTTTGTCCCGTTTTCGCTGAAAAAATACCAACAGTATCCCCGCAAGCAATGCACCTGCTGTATCCAACAGCACATCACCGGCGTATGGTGTGCGGTTTGCCGTAAAACTTTGATGAAATTCATCCATTCCAGCATATGCAGCAGTCAGAAAAAAAGACACAGCTAATGCAGCTCGCAACCGTAGGCGAGTTGTCTGGCGAATGGCTATAAAAAACAAACACATTAAAATGAAAAACACACCCACATGTGCACCCTTGCGAAGAAAAAATTCAATAAACCCTTCCACACCTAGCGCAGCTACACTTACCTCGGCATGGTGATAGGTAAAGGCGATCCAGTCCACATACGGCGCCATAAAAGACAAATCAAACGTTCTTCCCATAAACGGTTTTACATCCTGCTGTTCATATGGCGTTGCCGACGAATAGAAAATAACACCCATCCACATTACCGGCAGCAGCCAATAAACCCATTTCTTCATATTTTTCTCACCTTATCCCTCATACCAGTTCCACACTTCAATGCCACCTAGCCTGACTGATAGAATTGTTCCTCTTCCATCAGTTTCTCGATTTCACGGATTGGTCCTGTCACAACAGCCCCATATACTTGCATGCCATGTTCACGTATATAGTTGAGCCGCTTTTGATCAATATTGCGGTCATTATAATTGCCGTTGTTAATCAGCCATTCGATATCTTTATAGAATTGCTCCTTCGACCTTTCTAACGTAACATTCGATAGTGAACTTACGGAGGAAGAATGCCTGTTATTATCATCATAGACTACCTGAGGTCTTAGTAAAAAAGACTGAGCAAGCCTTGTCTGGCCGCTCCCATAGTTGGTAATGTCAAACTCAGTCAGCTCCCCGCCGTAAACTGGCATCCGGAAAACCCGAACATCATAACCTTCCAGTGCTTCCAGCATTGCTTTCGGTTTCATCACCTTTTTGACGGAAAACTGTACTTGCGCAACATGGCCATCATCTATCTTGGCTATTTGGTCTTTTAACATATCTTTACTGCCGGATTCAATATTGGCAGGATCCCGATCCAGCAGCTTTGGTGGTATCGCAAAAGCTTTGATATCATTTCCATTCAAATACTCATTATCAAAATTCATTTTAACGTTCACTTTTCCGAAAAGGCGCTTTTTCGCTTCCACTTCACCAACCACCACATCCCACTCGCCAACATTGCGGTATAACTTTAGCGAGGTTGATTGGGTCAGAAAAGGGTTGATTTCAGCACTAGACCCGTGCATATAATCGACTTCCACTCCAGGGTGCCGTGTTTCGACAAGAGTAGTCACAAGACGGTCAAACCCGGCCTGCTTACCGGACATATCGTAATACATATTTACCGGAATCATATAAGCCGCATAAAGCAGAAAAATAATGACCAGTGTCCGTATAACCGTAAACCCGATTGACAGTCTTGTGCGCCAGACCATTTTCCGTGCACTCTTTTTATCTAGCGTACTTTCATCCGTCTCTTTCAGCCCATCCAGTACATTATCGTTATCTTCCTTCATCAGGATCTCCTCCTTTCAGCAGCTGATCATAATACCGGAACTTTTCCGTGCACGATGCAGTGTCGTCTTGACCTGGTTTTCTGTTAGATTCATCGCAGCCGCCACTTCCTTATAGGTAAATTCCTGTATTTCCCGCAAATATAGGATCGTCCGCATTCGCTCCGGCAGACGGTTAAAGACTGCTTCAATATGTTCTTGCTTTGTCAGCGTTTTCTAAATGCTGATCCGGATTGCCCAGTCCACTGGTATGTATTTGTTCTGCCTTCATTCGTTCCACCATCTGCTGCTCTGATTTCCTTTTTCGCGTCCGGTCAATATAAAGATTGCGGGCCACTTTGAAGAGCCACGCCTTTGCTTGGGTCATGTTTTTTACCTTGAGGGAAATCATCGCCCGGTAAAACGTTTCCTGCAGCAGCTCTTCCGCAACTTGTTTATCCCGCGTCATCTTTAGCAAGTACCGGTAAAGCGGGAGCTGGAACTGTTCGAATAGCTCTGTAAATGTCTGTTTTTGCAAATCAGCCCCCACCTCCCTCTATACTATACAACGATTTCTCCGTTCATTTGTTACAATAAATTTAACCGTTTTAAATAAAAACCGCAAGCGGCTGCTCGGCGGTTGTTGTTAATCTTTCTGCTGTGTGCGCCATTTATGAAAATCAACAAACTCCCTAAACTGTTCTTTAGTCATACCATACTTGATCGCATCCTGAACAATCATCATCCATTCCTCATCCAGCTGCTCGTCCATCTTACTGCCTCTAGTCTCACGTATTAAGTCATCTGCGGACACACCCAGAACGGAACTGATTTTCTCTATAAACTGGATGGAAGGGTTTTTTGGATACTGCGTTCGATGGAACTTAAATACGACTTGGCCACACCAGCCTCATTAGCAAGCTCAGAAATGGACAGGCCTTGCTCCATGCGCAGCCTTTTAATCTTTTCACCAATCAATTGTCACACCTTCCTTCCTTTCTATTATATCATACGCATCCTGTTAGTTCTATATAAAGCACAGCATTTAAAGCTCCAAAATTCCTCCAAAACAACCATAGTGGACCCTTCTATTTGTTCACCTCCCCAGCATATACATATATAACGAACGGAAACGATATAGCCTCAAGCATCAAAGCAGTGAAACCTCAGCTCGCGTATATACGTCTTATTATCTGATAGACTAATCAGACAGATTCCGATATTATTTTAATAATACAGACGGAAAAGAGGAGAATGTACTTGGATTCCAGAGTGGAAAATAAACATAGAAGCAAACGCCGTAAATGGCTTTATTGGGCTGGTGGCGGTCTATTACTTATCGTCATTGGCATCGGCATTTACCTGCTTTACTTATATGATCAAGTCAGTGACACCGTCGACACGATGCACAATCCGCTTGATAGGGACGACAATCCGGAACGGCAAAAGGAGCTCGATTCCATTTTCAAGGACACAAAATCCATTAATATTTTGCTGCTCGGTGTGGATGAACGAGAACATGATAAAGGCCGATCCGATACCATGATCCTTGTCTCCATGAATCCACAGACAGATTCCATGAAAATGCTGAGCATTCCGCGTGATACCCGGGTCCCTATTCCTGGATACGGCATGGATAAAATCAATCATGCCTATGCCTATGAAGGGGTCGGCTTATCTGTACAAACTGTCCATGGGCTGCTGGATGTACCCGTCCACTTTTATGTCAAAGTAAACATGGAAGGATTTAAGCAAGGGGTTGATGCACTCGGCGGCGTGACCGTCCAAAATGATACCGCATTTTCCCATAAAGGCAAAGATTTCCCAACTGGTGAAATCCATTTGAATGGCGAGGAAGCACTGAAATACATCCGCAAACGCAAAGGACTTTCTAAAGGGGATATCGGCCGGAATGAACGGCAGCGAGCTGTCATTCAAGCAGCAATCGACAAAGGTTCCAGTTTTTCCAGTATTACGAAAGTCACTGACATTCTCAACATTATTGGAGACAATGTGAAAACAGATCTGCAAATGAAGCAGATGCGTGCACTGCTTGCCGACTACCGGCAGACCCGCAACAATATTGATTCTATGGAAATGAACGGAAGTGGGCAGTATATTGGGGGTTTATGGTATTACATGGTGCCGGACGAGGAAATCAATCGCATTCAAACCGAGATAAAGAATCACATGCAGGCGAGGTAAAGTCCGTTACATTCGGCTTTTACCTTTTTAGTCTCAAAGGAGAAAAAGTTCGTCTTGTATATTTTTGCACAGAGCCCATGTTATAATAGTACGAAACAAACCATGATCGCGGGGGGTTGTCATGAGAAAATCAGTTATATTCCTTATTATTTTGCTATCTATATTCGTCACCGCATGCTCTGACGATGAAGTTACGCCACAGGAACGTTTTGATACGTATGTTGATCATTGGAATGAACAAGAATTTCCCAAGATGTACAAAATGCTTACATCCAATGCAGCTGAAACATATCCAACGAAAGAATTTGTCGATCGGTACAAAAAATATACAGCGACCTGGGGATTTCAGACTTAAAAGTGTCCTATGACAAACTATCCGATGAAGCAATGGAAAAAGCCATGGAAAAAGGGACAGCACAATTTCCATTCACGGTTGAAATGGAATCTATCGCCGGATCAATCACCTTTGACTATAAAGCAACACTCATTAAAGAAGGCAAAGAAGAAGAGAAAAACTGGTATCTTAAATGGGATCCGGGGTTTATCTTTCCAGAGATTAAGGACGGTGCAGACATCGCTCTAGAAACGACAGAACCAAAGCGCGGCGAAATCCTTGACCGCAACCGCATGCCACTGGCTATCAATGCTATCGTCCATGAGATTGGTATCATACCCGGAAAACTGGGGGACAATCCGGAACAGGCAAAACAAAAGATTGCCGATTTGCTCGATGTATCGGTTGAAACGATTAACAGCAAACTGAACCAGGACTGGGTTGGCCCGAACATGCACGTGCCGATTCAAAAAGTGCGCAAAAGTCAAGAAGATCTGGTAGCCCAGCTGCTTGAAATCGATGCTGTTTCCACACAGGATGCGACAGCAAGAGAGTATCCGCTTGGGAAAGCGGCAGCACATTTGACAGGCTACATTGGCAAAATCACCGCTGATGAAATGGAAGAAATGGACTCCAATTCCTATGATGCGGATGACATGATTGGAAAGCGCGGACTTGAACTCTTGTACGAAGACCGTCTCAAAGGCGAGGAAGGTGTCACCATCTCTGCGGTGAATGAAGAAGGCGACGAAACCGTCATCGCTGAACAACCAGTCCAGGACGGAGAAAATGTCGTTACAACCATTGACGCGGATATCCAGGAAACAATTTATAACACGTATGAAGATGATGCTGGCACAGCTGCTGCTATCCATCCAAAAACAGGCGAAACACTCGCAATGGTCAGTGCACCAGCATTTGATCCGAACAAGCGAATCTTTGGCATTTCGCAATCAGGTTATGAACAATTGCAGGATGACCCGCAGCGCCCGTTGGTGAACCGCTTCCGTGCAACCTTCTCACCCGGATCGGCCATGAAGCCAATTACAGCAGCTGTTGGACTCCAAAACGGCGGCATTGTTCCAGGTGAAGGTATAAAAATTAACGGGCTGACATGGAGCAATGGCGAAGGTTGGGGCGATTACAAAGTCCGGCGCGTTTCTGAGTCAGACGGCCCGGTTGACGTGACGGACGCACTGATCCGTTCTGATAACATTTACTTTGCCAAGAAAGCTGTTGAAATGGGCAGCGAAAAATTTGTGGATGGTTTGGAGCAATTTGGGTTTGGTGATGAGCTTCCACTTCCATATGGAATTGAAAACTCAACCATTTCCTCAAACGGATCGATTGATGATGAAGTGCTCCTTGCCAACACGGCTTACGGTCAGGGGCAAGTTCAGATTAGCCCATTGCATCTGGCATTAAGCTATACCCCGTTTCTAAATGGCGGAACTATGCTCAAGCCTACCCTGCTTGCTGATACGGAAAAGAGCCAGGCATGGAAAGAAGATCTGCTGTCAGGCGAACAAGCAGCCGTCATACGGGATGCACTCCGAGAAGTTGTTGCATCACCAAAAGGAACTGCAAAAGCGCGCGGGATGCCGATTTCCCAATCTCTGGCAAAACCGGTACAGCAGAACTCAAGCAAACCAGTGACGAAGAAGGTGCCGAAAACGGCTGGTTTGTCGGCTATCCAGCTGACGAACAGGACATCTTAATCGCCATGATGATTGAAAACACCGAGGATAAAGGTGGCAGCGGCTATACCGTCGATAAAGTCACCGACATATTAAAAGCCGTCAACTAAAAGAATACACGTCTAAACTCAGCATCCTGTCTGCTGCACAGCAAAAAGGCCGCCACTGATCAACTATCAGGGCGGCTTTTTGCCATTTTATACCACAGACGTGACAAAAGTCTGCATCAGCCGGTACTTCGTTGGCACAGCTCTGGCAAATGATTGTTTCTGCTTCAGCTTCATCCATTCGCTCTACCTTCCTGCCGCATTCTGGACAGAACAAATCATCTTCTGCCAGCGGCGCTCCGCACGAACACTCCGGCCCTTCATTTTTCTTTCGCCTTTCTCCTTCAGTAACGCATACAGTTTCGCATCAAGCTCTTGAATCGCCCGTCCTTTCTCCTCGACAATCGGAGCAATCTGTTCCTCGCGGCGATAGGCAAGGTAAACTTCCTGTCCCAACTCAATCAGCAGTTTGGACTTGGCAGAAGTCAATTCATCGACTTGCTGTTTTGCGTCTGTTTTTTCTTCATTCCATCCCACCTTTCCATAATTTCCTTAGCAGCGCTCCAACCAACGCTGTCACGCCGGCATACAAAAGACTAATGATAAACGTCCGAAGCAGCCTGAACCCGAAAAATACCGATGTATCTTCATGAAATTGATGGGCTTGCTCTTCCACTTGGAACGAATAATTCGTCGATGTGTAAAATGCAAAAACGTCATCATGACAGCAACGGCAAAACTGTAGATGGCAATCGTCCTGACAGTACCTCCCCGAACGTTGGCCAAAAGAAAGCCCGCACCGATAAAAAATACCGCTGTCAATACAAGAATGATAATTTCAGAAGAAGCAAAGAAATCTGGCGGTATCAGAAAAGCAATATCTGACGTTCTTGCCGCCAGTTCCCCGGATAAAAAGGAATACGTGACTGTTTCCGATTCAGGTCCAGGTATATTTACGATAAACGAATTCCCTATAGCCAGATGGAACAAATAGCTGCCCATTTTGGCCACAAATGACCAACTTGCAAAAGTGGACCGTTGTTCTTCCGCCACATCAACTGCTGGATCCGTTTCCAGCTGCGGTTCATATTGTGCATTTAAAATCACACTCACCAATACCATGAGTACATAGCCCGCCATTACAGTGAAAATTCCAAAACAGATTGCCCGGTCATTTATCGATCTGCTCTCAGGCATATGCCGATCAGAACGCAGCCCCATACCGGCATAGCTTCCTGCGAATCCTAGAAACACCCCATTTATAACCGCACTCCACATGCAAAAGTCAATTGACGTCTGGTAATGTCCATGACCGCTGACATTATCAACGCCAGCCAGCAGCGATAGAATCCCCAGCAGTGCACCATACCGGTTGCAAAACAAGGGTGCCCTCCACGCCGTGATTCCTGGGTTTAAGCGCTTCACAAGGAATCCGCCCGGTACCAGAGCCAGTACAGCAACGACAGCCATAAACGCCAGCCCGGAGGATACATAACTGATGTGTTGCGTGAAATCATCATTGCCTAAAGTAAGTGTAATGCTTGTTAAATTGGCGAATAGAGAAAAATCCAGAAAGTTGAGCGATTCAATCACCGGCTGATCAACCGGCAGCTGGAGTTGCAAATAACCGCTGGGACGCTCTATTTTCCCCACAAACAGAACAATTAGCTGACTGATAACGAACAAGAGACCAGCTGAGAGCAAAAACCCCGGCAGGACTTTTCTGCCAAGTTCAGCGTTAAACGGGGTAACAGAAGCGGGGTCAGCTATTTCATATGTATCAAACGAGCTGCCGCAAGCGGTGCAATACCTCGCAGCGGGATCACTTTTTTCAGCTCCGCATTCCATACAGCTCATAGACTCTGCAGGCCATAGTCGCCCACCCTGTTCCGCCTTTAATGGATACCCGTCATAACGGCAATAGCTCGCATGCGGATCATTTTTCTTACCACATTCCCTGCAAAACAATGCACTCCCCCTTTCTTCCCCAGTCATTCTCCCACCATCATACCAAATCCAGGTTTGATGATGTTGAACTTTTGGAAAAAACTTTAAATGCGTGTTCCAATAGGATTTAGTCGAAGGTCCTCCATCGAAGTATCATTTCTATCGGACTTTTTGAACAATCTCTTTAATGAAGGCTGTTTTCTAAAAGATCGTTGCTATTTGCAATATTTAAGGATGAAGCCCTACTTAACAATTTATATAAAACTGCGACGTAACTGCTACGTTGATTTCCACTCCGGGCAGTCGCTTTCACCACAGGCATAAGTGCGACATCTGCTCAACCTCACGCTTTTCGCAGTGTCTTCTTTACCGCGGGCACGGCTTCAGCCTCCGTTGCGGAAAACCGCCGCTGAAAAGTCCGAAAGATGGCTTCTCAAGGCCAAAACCCATCCAAAAGCGGGCCGAAATGTCCGAGAGAAAGCTTCTCAAGGCAAATGAAAATCTGCTTCCACGGTGTTCCTCTTTGATGAGTCGCGGTGTTGTTTAGTGCGTTTTTTCGAGCACCAGCCGGTAACCCATGTCGATTACCTTCACCATTTTGAATAGTATCCATCCGCTCAATAATACTTGCACCACAGACAGTATAGACAAAAGCATTCCGACATCCGGCAGAACCGGCATGACCGCCAGTAAAGCTGCCTGCACGGCCGTAATCACAAACGCCCGGAGCATGAGTGTCAGTACACCTGTCAATAGCCCGACGATAAAACAAGCGCATAATTCTGCATGAATAGTTCCATACATGCCATCTCCCTTTTTCTTCAGTATCCGGCAGCTGCACGAACAATTCCTTGATATAGGTCAAGTTTTACAAAAAACGGCTGTTCATCTTGCCTCCCATATAACTATAAGAGCCACCCCGCACAGCGAGATGGCTCTTTTTGGCATGAAGCCTATTTATTTTGTCGCCTTCTTGTTAGCAGTCCGGTACAAGATCCAGGCTACTATAGCAATAGCTGCCAGCGATACAAATGGTCCGAATATCGTCTGTTCAGGGAATGTGACACCAGCCGTAACAGCCAATGCGACAATAACCCCCATCAATGCCTCCCCGGCAATATAACCGGACGCCAGCAGAATACCGCGCTCATTTTTCTCTTCCAGTTCTTGTTTATTTTTCGTGCGGCGGTTAATGATACCGCGGATAAGGCCACCGACCATAATCGGTGCTGTCGTATGAATCGGCAAGTACAGACCAACAGCAAATGGCAGTGAACCAATGCCGAACAATTCAACTGTTGCAGCAGCTGCCGCACCAATAAAGATCAAGTTCCAAGGCAAATCACCATTCATAATACCGTCCACAATCATGGACATCAGAACGGCTTGCGGTGCCGGAAGTTCAGCGGAACCAAATCCATAAGCATTATCCAACAAGATAAGAATAAAGCCAATAATGATACTTGTAACTAAAACACCATACAGCTGGGCGATTTGCTGCCATCTTGGTGTCGCACCAACGATATAACCGGTTTTCAAGTCCTGGGATGTATCCCCGGCAATCGCAGCCGCGATACAAACGACGGAACCGATAATAATCGCTGTCGTTGCCCCAGCTTGTCCAGTCTGACCAATGGCAGACAAAACAAGGGAAATAAAGATAAGTGCCCCGATCGTCATACCCGAAACAGGGTTGGACGAGCTTCCGACAATACCAACAATCCGTGATGATACAGTCACAAAGAAGAAACCAAAGATAAACAGCAGAATAGCACCGACAATGCCAACATTAATCGTTGGATAAAGTAAGAGAATTCCCATGAACAAAACGGTCAACACCACAATCAGCGGCATCGGAATATCTCTGTCTGTACGGAGATCATTGGTTTCCCCGGCCTGCGAGAAGCCTCGGATGGAACCGGCGAAGGATGATGCAATCGTTGGCAATGTCTTAATCAGTCCCATAATACCACCGAACGCAACCGCACCAGCACCGATATAACGCAGGTAATTATCCCAAATGTCGTGAAAGCCCATTTCCGAAATCGGCACTTCACCAGGATAGATTGGCGCTGTCGCAACATCACCGATAAAGCTGATCAGCGGAATGATACCAAGCCAGCCCAATACACCACCTGCAAACATAATCCCGGCAATGCGCGGACCAATAATGTAACCAACACCAAGCATGGCAGGCAATGTATCCATACCAATGGCCGCATTTTTAAACTTATAGATTTCCCATTCAACAGATGAAGGAAATGCTTTAACCGCATCTGTCAGCATTTTGAACAAAGCGCCGACACCGAGTCCGCCCAGCACCAGCTTTGCTCCTTTCCCGCCTTCTTCACCGGCATGAAGCACTTCCGCACAGGCAGTGCCTTCCGGATACGGGAGCGTCTCATGTTCATTGACAATCAGCGCGCGGCGGAGCGGAACCATCAATACAACACCTAATATACCGCCGGCTAGTGCAATGATCGCAATGGTCGTCAAACTCGGTTCGAGCTGCCAGATGAATAGCGCCGGCAGTGTAAAAATAACACCCGCAGCCAGCGATTCCCCTGTTGAGGTAATCGTCTGGACAATATTATTTTCCAAAATGGACGTCCGTTTCATAATGATACGGAGAACGGCCATCGAGATAACTGCTGCCGGAATCGATGCAGAAACAGTCATACCTACGATAAGACCCAAATAGGCGTTAGCTGCACCGAATACAATCGCCAGTATCGCACCGATAACCATCGCTACCCATGTAAATTCGGCAGGGTGTTTTGATGCCGGTACGTACGGCTTGAATTCTTCTTTATTATCCTGTTTTGACATGTTGAACACCTTCCTACGATTTATTAATGAAAATGAAGACTATTTCCGTCAAAAAGTTAAGACAATTAATAATAGAGTGATAAATTATCGAAAATAGAAATTCCTTACTATCCAGAAGATAGTAAGGAATGGCGCTTCATTTTTATAGTTGGCACAGGTAATCCAAACTATATTTTTTCAATTTTAACATGAAATGTAATATCAAGAAAGAAGAAATTTCACATTGCTTTGGCAAATGGGATTTCTCTCCCTAGTCTAAGCGAACGGATTGCTTTTTATGCGGCCACAATACCACTTTGGATAGCAAGGAGTTTATAATATGAAACTGCTGCCAAACAGTCAGCGGCAAGGTTGCTCTTCTTCATATTTGCAAGGACTTCGCCACGTTTTTTGACAGCAGCATTGGATACGTTTTTTCATATAATCGTCTTCCCATTTGCGCCATTGTTCACCAGCTTCTTTTAGAAAACGCACGCCTTTCTTCATGCAGGATTTATACCGCTTATGCACATCATCAATCTCTGTTGCATAAGTTTCGTCAGTTCCAGGTGCAACAAAATTTTCATACATATCAATAACTTTCTCCCCGTCACGTTGTGGGAAAAATTCATGGGGATCCGTGCTGTCAAATATGCAAAAATCCAATTCACGGACAAGCACCATGTCAATACTGCCCGGGTCAAAACTGCAATAATACATCTCCACATCAAAACCATGATCCAGACAGGCATTAGCAATCTTCTTCATAAAAACAGATTTCCCCGTCCCGGCACGGCCTTTAATATAATAGACATCCTTTATGTTTTCGATTAAATGCGGCACCACATTCACGACCCCATCCGCCGTGTTCGTTCCAAAAAGCCTGTGAAACCTCCGCGGCTCCCGCTGTTTTTTGGGCACATCAGTTAGCAGCTCAGTGATAAAATCTTCCGCAAATTCATCCGCTCGCTCAAAATCCATCTGGTTAATGTAAATAGCTTCCAGGTCGTCATGTATCCGCAAACCTTCAGCAAACGAATCATACGCCTGCTGCATGAGTCCACTAACATCCGGCCGGGTCGTTCCCGGGGATGGGAAAAGTTGTTGAGATCATGAACATCCGTGCTTGCAAGCTGCCTCGCGATCCTTTCATCGAGGAAGGCAATGGCCTTTTCACGGATAATGATGCCGTCGAGTACGTCGTTTCCGAGTGAGCTTTCCAGTACCTCAATATTATGATTGGCATAATGGTCCATTAACTTCTGAAGGACTGCAGTTTTTAGCCTAGCTGATGGATGGTGGAGTGCAACAACTTGATCTATTCCAATCAAGTTTGTATCAAGATGATTAACTTGCCCTTCAGCAGTGTTGCCGATAACGTAATAACGCAGATTGGACAAACGGAACACATCCTTTATAAATATAATGATATCGCCTAGATAGTATATGTGGCGAGCGGGTAAAAGTGTTAAAAAATCGGAGTATTATATTAGATATGCTCATTTTAATTTCTTTTTATCTAGTGATTTTAGAGTTTCTATACCAAAAAGTGGGTGGTGCCAAAACAGTCCGTTATCCGCCCCCCCAACTTTCACACCCTACAAAAATTAATACCAATCTTCTTGCCGATCTTGAAATATAGGTATTTCCCGTCTGATTTCATCCACCTTATCCAGGTCGATTTCAGCAAGAACGATTTTTCGTCATGGCCCCCATCCGTAACAATTTCGCCCCAAGGATCAACCACCATCGACATACCACCGAATTCGTTATTAGGATCCGCTCCAACGCGGTTGCAAGCGACCACATAGCACTGGTTTTCAATTGCACGTGCCTGCAGCAAAGTGCGCCAGTGATCGATGCGCTGCTTCGGCCATTCCGCGGTGACATACATGACTTTTGCCCCATTCACGGCTGATTTGCGCATCCATTCCGGGAAGCGGATATCATAGCAGATGAAGCCTGCTGATGGGATTCCAGCCAGCTCAAAATCCGCGTGGTCCTCCCCTTTCGTCAAGTACACATGTTCATCCATCAGCTGAAACAGATGAAGCTTGCTGTACTTATGGACAAGCTTCCCATCCTGGTCTACTACGAGCATCGTATTTTTCATGCCATCAACCGTTTGTTCCGCTGCCGATCCGCCAACAATGGCAACGTTCCACTGTTTGGCCAGATCGCTCAAAAATTCAATCGTCGCTTTTGCATCTTTGTCAGCCAGCATTTCAAACCGCTCCAGATCATAGCCTGTATCCCACAGCTCGGGCAGGACGATTATTTCCGCTCCCGACTGCACAGCATCCATCACCCATTTGCCAACACGGGCGAAATTGACTTTCGGATCACCATACGTCACATCCATTTGAATCATTGCTATTTTTCTCTTCATATCATTACAAACCTCCCGAACAATACATTCCTCTTTACTATTATAATCGCATCCCAGCCAGAAAAAGTAACATTGGTCATGATGTTTTTTAGATGACACCAAAACGGTCTCAGAAATGATTATACTATTGAAAGATATATTCAAAACATCTCCCGTATTTAGAACTTACCATACAGCAGCTCTTGAATGAAAAAAATCGTCATCCCTATATACCGGGACAACGATTTTTCAAACTTAGTAATGGCCAAGCAGTCCTTTTTTCATAGCGTATTTTTCACAAGCAATATAAATGAAAATGCCGATGACACCATAAACGACAGTATTTCCAATCAGCCAGGCGTAGTCACCGGTACTGAAGTCGGCCAGTGCATAGTCATGAATCATGATATGCCTTGTCATATCAACCCCTTTCACGATGGGTGCTGCCACCATATATGGCGCTGCTGACAGTGGAACAAAGGTAAGCCCGGCAATAATAAACTGCAGAATCTGCAAGAATGCCTGAATCTGTTTAAAAATAATCGCCATGCCCGCGATAATAAAGCTTGCACCAATCAGGCTTCCAATTGTCAAAAGTAAAATTGGCAATATCGCGCCGGGTTTCACATGCAGCCATTCCCCCGCAGTCGCCATCGACACATACAACAGGACAATGACAATCAGGAAATGGATAAAAATCATCCCGCCCAGCCTGGCCAGTAAATTTTCCATGGGCTGACCGGTGACATGAACAGTTGTTCCAATGTGCCGCGCATCGCTTCTTCTGAGATGGTTCCTCCGATGGACTGGATAGCCATCATGGCAAAATACCAGAAAATATAGTTGACGATGATGAATTGCGTATTCATTCCGGCCTCTGCCGGATTTCCGACAACCTGAATCCCATACATCATGCCAAGAAAGATAATGTAGAACGTCAAGAGCAGACTGATTGTGTTGGCAGTGTACCGTTTCAATTCAATATATTCCTTTAACGTGTTCATTCGCAGCACATTCCAAAACGTAGTCATGATGCAGCCCCCTCTTGAACAAGTCTCCGGAACACCTGTTCAAAATTTATTTCAGTCGGGTTGATTGTTTCGATTGGCGTTTCGTTTTGTTTTAGAATGTCCATTAGTTTGTAAATATCCCGCTCCTGATCCAAGTTCACTTCCAACGTGAGTCCGTCCCAATGATGAATTGGGAATTGCCGCTCCAGCAACTCCTGCTGCTTGTCAGTCAGCATTTTTTAGCGCAATCTGATAGGCGCTCGTTTTAAACAGACTCAGCAAACTGTCGACACGCTCATCGGTAATCACACTGCCCTGATTAATAATGACCGTCCGCTCACACAAGTCTTGGACGACCGCCATGTCATGAGTACTGATGATAATCGTTTTTCCTTGCTCACAGGCTATTTGTTTAAGCAGATCCCTCACCTCATAACTCGTTTCCACATCCAGACCAAGTGTTGGCTCATCAAGCAGCACAACATCCGTATCTGCGAGCATGGCGACGGCTATTGCCAGTTTCTGCTGCATCCCGCGGGACAAATTGTTCACTAATTCATATTTTTGTCACCGAGGCGGAACGTGGCAATCAGTTCGTCCATTTTTGCCCGGATTTCTCGTTTGGAAACCCCACGGTTGCCGGCAAAATAAGCTAGATTTTCCTGGACGCTCAGTCGCCAGTACAGATTCCGGTTCCCTTCCAGCACGGCACTGATATGCCGAAGTGCCTTGTTCCGCTCCCGCACACTGTCACAACCATTGATTGTAACGGAACCCTGATCCGGAACGAGCAGTCCGCAGATCGTTTTGATTGTCGTTGTTTTTCCGGCACCATTCGGGCCGAGCAGCCCAATAATCTCGCCCTCCCCCACTTCGAATGACACATCACAAACAGCAGTAAATACCTCTTTTGATTTTCGCTTTTTGTACACTTTATGTATACCATTTACTTTAATAATACTTTCCATTTAAGGCTGAGTCCCCTTCCAATGAGTTGTTACCTTTATTATACAGATTTTTCAAAATCATGCATCATTATGCTAGTATTTTTACATTCATCTTCAGGACGGAGGGATGTTTATACCGGGGGACTTCGGTATTGTGTTATTGTGCCCGGGCGGATATTTGGTTTAAATGGGACATTCGTCGCTGTCTTGTTGATTTGGTGCCAACCGGTTGATATCCGTTGAAAACAGGATGATACTTGGCATCGTCCGGTTGATATTTCCTGCTGTCCGGTTGATACTTTCCCGGAACCGGTTGATTTCTCTTCCGCAGGGTTGATTTTTAGTCCCGGACGGTTGATTTATGCCGCAGACCAGTTGATACTGGACCCAGAGGCAGGCCGGAAACCCGCCTCTGCAAGCATGGTTTCGCACAAAGCTTGAGCCGGGACAATGAACCTGTCCCCACGCCCCACAAAAATTACCATGCGGCCTTTTTAGCCGCATGGTATTTTATTAAAGTTGTGCTCGCTCTTCTTCAGTGAAGACGCGTGATCTGGTCAGGAATCGTTTACCTTCGGGGCCTTCGAGTGAGAACATGCCGCCGCGCCCGTTTACGGCATCGATGATGAGCTGAGTGTGTTTCCAATATTCATACTGGTCTTTTGAAATGTAGAAAGGTGTTTCCCCGATTTCACCGAGCAGTACATCTGATTCACCGACGCGAAACTCCCCTCGTGGATAGCACATCGGCGAGCTCCCGTCACAGCAGCCGCCCGACTGATGAAACATGAGTGGGCCATGTGTTTCCATCAGTGTATCTATCAGCCTTAGTGCTTCATCGGTAGCTGTCACACGTTCGACCATTCGTCACACCCTTTCTAAATAGTTTTCCTTTATAATCCAGTCCGACCAACACTTGGGATGCTAAAATTTTATATAGCGTGTTAGAACAAACCTGCTGGAGCTTCACTGTAGCTGATCAGCAAGTTTTTCGTCTGTTGGTAATGATCGAGCATCATCAAGTGGTTTTCCCGGCCGATTCCGGATTTTTTATACCCGCCGAATGCAGCATGGGCCGGATACTGATGATAGCAATTGGTCCAGACGCGTCCTGCTTCAATGCCGCGCCCGAAACGATAGGCGGTATTGATATTCCGTGTCCATACACCGGCGCCGAGTCCATACAACGTATCATTCGCGATCGACATGGCTTCTTCCTCGTCCTTAAATGTTGTCACGGCAAGAACCGGTCCGAAAATTTCTTCCTGGAAAATGCGCATGCTGTTATTTCCTTTGAAAATGGTCGGCTCAATATAATAGCCATCCTTCATATCCCCATCCATTTCGTTCACGTTCCCACCGGTAAGGACTTCCGCACCTTCCTGTTTACCGATATCCAGGTAGGATTTTATTTTTCCATTTGTTCTTCTGAAGCCTGTGCGCCCATCATCGTCTCTGTATCAAGCGGGTGACCAATCTTAATCTCGTTGACCCGTTTGATGGCGCGTTCCATAAATTCATCATAAATCGATTCGTGAACGAGCGCCCTTGATGGACAAGTACACACTTCACCCTGGTTCAGCGCAAACATGACGAGTCCTTCAACTGCTTTATCAAGAAATCCATCGTCTTTATCCATGACATCCGGGAAGAAGATGTTTGGTGACTTACCGCCCAGTTCCAGCGTCACCGGGATAATATTTTCGGAAGCATACTGCATGATCAGCCGTCCTGTTGTCGTTTCACCAGTGAAGGCAATTTTAGAAATCCGATCATTCGATGCCAGTGGTTTCCCTGCCTCAACGCCAAATCCATTCACCACGTTGACAACACCTGCCGGCAGCAAGTCTTTGATTAAGTCAAGAAGCACATGAATCGAGGCTGGTGTCTGTTCCGCCGGTTTCAGCACGACACAGTTTCCAGCAGCCAGCGCCGGTGCCAATTTCCAGGTGGCCATCAGAATTGGAAAGTTCCACGGGATGATTTGACCAACAACACCGAGCGGCTCCTGAAAATGGTAGGCAACCGTGTCATCGTCAATCTGACTGATACCGCCTTCTTGCGCCCGGATTGCCCCGGCAAAATAGCGGAAATGGTCAGCAGCAAGCGGCATATCAGCAGCGAGCCCTTCACGGACAGCTTTCCCGTTGTCCCACGTTTCCGCAACCGCTAAGCTTTCGAGATTGTCTTCAATTCTGTCAGCAATTTTATTCAGGATGTTCGCCCGTTCTGCCGGAGATGTTTTGGACCATGTTTGCCAGGCAGCATGCCCAGCTTCAACTGCAGCCTCCACATCTTCTTTCGTCGACCTGGCCATCTCGCAAAAACTTGCCCTGTTACCGGACTCACATTGTCAAAATACTTGCCGTTTGCAGGTGGCTGGTATTCCCCTCCAATATAATTATCATACCGCTTGGCAAAATGAACGACTGCACCTTCCGTGTTCGGATTTGCGTACCTCATTGTACCCTTCCTCCTCTTATTATTGTAATCGCTTACAAAGGTGCTGGAACATCTAGATGAAACCTCTATATCAGATTATACAATTTTATTTTAAATTATTCCAATTATTTGACTTAGGAAGCGCTTAAAGACTGACCTGCTAATAATTTAGCCGAACCAAAAAGGCACTGGTTTTCCAGCGCCTATACATTAGAAAAAGATGCCTCTGACCGACATCCCGATTTAAAATGTATTCTTTTTGATTCATTGCTGCTTTTGTTCTAGCTGTTGTCCAGTTCGGGCAGGACCCGCACTTCTTTATTCATTGGAGATTGACAAAGCGGGCATTCAGGTACTTCATTGAAGCTGTATGATTCCCGCATCCAGCCGGCACAGTCCTCGTTTGTGCAGGCCCACACATTTGTATCCACTTCCTGAACCGTTTTCTTCGGTTTCCGAGAAAATGACATAACAGCATCCCCTTTCATGATATTATTACCATTATACTCCTTTATCGGAAAATAGTAAAATTTCGTCTCCCCCATAAGGTCATCCATAGTTTGCTTTCTGACGTTAGAACAATAAAGGGATGCTGCTTGTTTTAGCGCATGATCAGGTAGAAGAACTTTTTGAACCACCTTTTACAGGACAAATTTTTCAATAGCTTTCCCGACACCATCCTGTTCGTTCGTCTCAGTTACATAGTCGGCAGCCTGCTTGATGGCATCCTGTGCATTGCCCATCGCCACACCGACTCCTGCTGCCTGAATCATTTTTATGTCATTAAGGCTGTCACCTGCCGCGAGTACTTGTTGCATCGTGATGCCAAGTTCCTCGCAAACCCGTTCAAGTGCACTCGCTTTGCTGACACCTTTAGGGTTAATTTCAATGTTGGTCGGCAGCGAATTGGTCAGTTCCAGATCATCATAATAGGATAGTTCTTTAACAATCTCATCTAATTTTTCCGTATCATGGGAATCACAGCCGAGTTTCAGCCATTCATGGTCTGAAAAGTTATCCGGCCGCCGGTTACCGTACCATATATTATCAGTCGACACCAGCCATGTGTTGACGTCCAGTCCCCTGCATAAATCCCACATCATGTTTACCCGGTCTGGAGCAAGTAGATGACGCTCTATCAGTTTTTATCAACGGTCCAGATTTCACCGCCATTACAAGTTACCAGATAAGAGTCAAGTTTGAGTGACTCAGCGTAAGGATAACAGGATTCTAGCCACCTGCCCGTACTGAGCACAACATACACACCCTTGTCAAGTGCTTGCGCAATCAGCTCCCGATTAACATCTGAAATTGTTCCTTCCATATTTAACAGCGTTCCATCCATATCCAGTGCAATCAGTTTTATATTCATTTTATTCCAATGCCTCACTTTCTTTTACTCCCCGGTCATAAATCCGTGTCGTTATATACGGAATCAGCAGTAAGACCAGCAGCACAAAAAACATCGCTTCTATATTATACATATCAACAATCAAACCGCCAAGGAACGGTCCTACCATGCGTCCGGCTGAACCGACACTGTTGACGAATCCCTGGTAAAATCCTTCCCGGCCTTTTGGTGCCAGGTCATTTGCCAAAGTCGGGATTGCCGGCCATACCAGCATTTCCCCAAGCGTCAGAATCACCATCGCCACAGCGAAAAAGGTAAAGGCTTCTGCAAACATAGCAACGACATAGGAGACTAGAAATATCGTCGTCCCCACATAGATTTGCATTTTTTCCGATGTAATTACCTTGGTTATCCATTTGATGAACGGCTGGCCGACAACAATGAGAAAACATTTAATGCCCACAGCAGACTGTATTGATCAAGCGGAATTCCAATATCCTGGGTATAAGAAGCAATGGTCGACTGCCACTGACTATAGGCAATCCACGAAATCAGCAGCCCGCTGCACAAAATAAGCAATGCAATAAAGGCAGGTTTATCCTCAATTTTGTCACTCTGCTCAATCACGGACGTATGTACACGGTTATTCCGCTCCGTATCCATGCTCCGGAACGTAATCAGCGTGAATAGGAAAAACATGCCAAATAGCGTTGCGTTGGCAATGAACACGTAATCAAAAGACAAACTTGCCACATACCCGGCAATCGAAGCACCAAGCGCAACCCCAAGATTCCTCGCGACGTAAATTGCATTAAATGCACGCCGCCCCCCGTCCGGCCAGACCGATCCAGCCATCGCAAACATAACTGGCCACGTCATACCAGCGCTGAAGCCGATAATGACGAGCAATATCGAATACGGAACAATACTGTGAAAAACAGACAGCGTAACGGCTGAAGCAAACGCAGTCCCTGTACCGATCAGAACCGTCTTATACGCGCTAAATCTATCAAACAGAAAGCCGCCGACAAGGTTACCGACGATAGCGGCTCCCTGGTTCAGCGCCAAAACGAACCCGGCAAACGCTAGCGTCCTGCCGAGTTCGTTGTGCATATATATAGTGTTTAAACGGCCACAGAAAAAGACGCACCCGTTACATTAATCGTTGTTCCAATCACTAACAGCCAAATATATTTCGGCAATTCCATCAACCCGCTTTTTAGAATATCATCAGCTAATTGTAATATATTTCGACAGTCTAAGCAATTGTTATTGATCGGGTTATTGGCGCCGGCGCATCGGTTTGATGAAAAGTGCAATTGTACCAAGCGGGACGATGAAAGCAATGATAATCAGCCATACTCCAAACCTGCGTTTCCTTGTGCCGTTTGAATCGTTTGCCAGGTTGCATACGAAAACATCAAAACTACTTGAAAATTAATGATGGCCATCATCGTTCGTGCAAGCGGATAAATTCGCCGTGCATTCTCTTCGGTTATTTTTACCGGCAAATTAAACAAATGCGGTACTTTATTTAAAAAATACAACGAAATGAATAGAACGAACGAAATGCCAGGCAAAAGAAAAATCGTAGCTTTATTGCCCCAATTATCCGCCTCACCCTGGGCATTAAAATGAATTGGTATCGTCTCCGGCAGGCTGGCATAGGAGCGAATCACATACAGTACCGTCACAGCAATCACAACAAGCGAGGCAGCGTTGCATACCTTCTCCCATTTGCTTGCAGGAACGTAGACCTTTGGCTGTGTCAGATTCATAGCAGCCCTCCTTACAGACACTGGATGCTAATTTTTACCGCCTGCAGCAAATCCGCGTGAGACCAGCTTGGCATCTTTTTCGCAACGGCAAGTTTGTGCGATGCAGGCATATGGATGAACCCAGCCGGCCCGTCGAAATGGTGGAGCCCATAGTACATCACATGATTACAAAGGTATGTTCCGGCCGTATTGGATATGCTGGCTGGAAACCCGGCTTCCTGCAGGCTTTCGGCCATCGCTTTGATCGGCAGACGGGAAAAATAACCAACCGGACCGTCCTCGAAAATCTTTTCCCCATCCGGCTTATGGCCATGATTATCTTCAGGCCCATCATTACAGTTGATCGCAATCCGCTCCGGCGTAATACAGTTTCTGCCCGCTGCCAGTCCTAATGAAACAATGGCATCTGGCTGGTGTTTTTGATTAAATCTACTAATTGAGTTCCCGTCTTTTGAAAATCAACCGTTAAAATTTCGCCGGTGATTTCAAAATCGCCGATGACGTTTTGGTGAAGTTCGTTTGTTATGTCCGTTGTTGGATTGACCGGGAATTCCAGGAAAGGTTCAAATCCTGTCAGCAATAATTTTTCATTTTCGTTCACCTCATTTTGGTAAAATGATTCCAATTTGTGCAAGTATGTTTCCAGCTTCTCTCAAATGTCTGCAAAATTGTCCTATGGTCCTGTTCAGCGATGGTGAAACATCTCCAGGAAACGTCACCTTCACCCTAGTTTCACCAATCGGCTGCATATTAACATTCATCCCAGACGCCCCCTAAACGTGAAATCTATTGTTATTAAAATAATAGCATATTTTCCCCCTTAAGTAATGACAGCAATAGTTGCAATCGTATTCAAAAACTAGTTGCCCAAGCTAGCATTTATCTTTATAATAAAAAGATGGAATGATAGCGATTGCACTTTTTTTTAATACGACTATTTTTCAATTTTGAATGACAAAGGAGGAATTTTACATGGTAACTGCTGCATGGGACTGGTTATGGGAAAAGCATAATCAGGCAAAAGAACTGTTGCAATTTTTTGCACGGCCGAACGATGCCAAGCTGGGATCGGAAAGTACACATCCGGACTCGGCATCGGGCAATGGCGGAGGCGGCAATAACCGTTCCTATAAACCCGCACAATTAATCGGACTATTTTTAGGTCCTATTTTATTTATATTGACGATTGTCTTTTTCCACCCGGAAGGACTGGGAAGTGATGGACAGGCTATTCTTGCCAGCACCCTCTGGATTGCCGTCTGGTGGATGACGGAGGCTGTACCGATTCCGGTGACATCCTTACTTCCGATTATTCTCTTTCCGCTCACTGGCGGACTGGACGTAGACGCAACAACATCATCGTATGGAGACGATACCATCTTCCTGTTTATGGGTGGTTTTATGATTGCGCTGGCCATGGAGAAATGGAATCTGCACCGCCGGATTGCATTAAACATCATCACGATGATTGGAACCAATACAGAGCGCATTATCCTTGGATTTATGGTTGCAACTGGATTCCTGTCCATGTGGATTTCCAACACAGCAACCGCCATGATGATGGTGCCAATCGGGCTTGCCATTATCTATCAAGTGTCCGAGCAGCTGAAAGACGATGACTCCATCGATACGTCAGCTGAAAAACTTCGGATTCGGAAAAGCCTTGATGCTGGCAATTGCCTATTCCGCATCCATCGGCGGAATTGCGACATTGATCGGAACACCGCCAAACACTGCACTCGCCGGTGCAATTGATAAATTATATGGCATAGAGTTGTCCTTTGCCAAATGGATGCTGTTCGGGGTGCCCATCGCTTGGATTTTCATTTTATTGTTTGGTTTTATCTGGTCAAAGTTGCTTATCCGTTAAAATTCAGTGAACTGCCTGGAGGTAAGGAAGTTATCCATGAGGAAAAGGACAAACTCGGCCGGGCTTCATACGAGGAAAATTGTCATGACCGTTTTTGGTCTGGCCGCCCTGGCCTGGATCAGTCGCTCATTCGTTTTGGCGGAAATCAATGAAAATATTAATGACGCCATCATCGCTATGACGGCAGCGATCATTTTGTTTATCATTCCATCCAAAAACAACAAAGGTGATCATTTGCTGGACTGGAATACAGCTGTCAAACTGCCATGGGGAATCCTGCTTCTGTTCGGTGGCGGACTTGCGATTGCCAGTGGATTCAGCCAATCAGGGTTGTCCGAATGGATTGGCAATCAACTGACCGTCCTCGATGATATCAATCTGTTTGTTATCTTGCTCGTTGTTGCTGGTATGGTTATTTTCCTTACCGAAATTACGTCCAACACAGCAACCGCAAACATGATGTATCCGATTATGGCTTCCCTGGCGATTGCACTTGGCATTCATCCTTATGCTGCCATGATTACAGCTGGTGTCGCAGCATCGTGCGCATTCATGCTCCCGGTCGCAACACCACCGAATGCTGTCGTGTTCGGCTCCGGATATTTGCGGATCCCGGATATGGCCAAAGCCGGATTTGCCTTGAATCTTCTCGGGATTCTCTTAGTCGGCCTTGCCGTCTATTTCTGGCTCCCAATCGCATGGGGCATCGATCTGGGTGAAATTCCGGATATGCTTAAAACAATTAAAAAAAGAAAGCCTCTATCGATCTGTCCCCTTCATATGAGGGAGGCGGCATCAAGAGGCTTTCCTTTTTTATGCTGCATCATTCGAATAAACAGAACATATATAACAGGAATACAGGCAATAACTGCAACCAGCCCGAGCCAGCCGATATGATTCCATAACGGGCTCAGTGCCGAACTGCCAAGCGACACACCAATATAATAGGATACGAGATAAAGACTGGAAGCACTGCCTTTATGATGGCTCACTTCCTCCCCCGACCGATGAAGCCGTCAAGGAATGCGCCGTAAAAAAGCCAAGGCATGTCACACAAAGCCCAGTCGCAATCATCCATAACGCCGGCCCAAGCGTCAACAGCATCCCGACAGCCATAACAAACACCCCGGCAAGCCGGACAGCACGCAAGCCGAAATGACCGGCCAGCCAGCCTGCTGCAGGTGAACCGACCACTCCAAGGCCATATGCCAGAAACATGTACGAGATCGTTTCCAGGGACAGCGAAAATGGCGGCGCCTCCAAATAGAACGGCAAGTACGTCCACATACCAGTGAACGACAGCTGCAGCACAACCCCAAGACCGAAAATCAAAAGCAGTACCGGATTTTTCAAATGATACGCAAAAGCTTTCAGGTCATGAGAGAATGTATCCCTGCTTGGTTCGAAAAACGGGACTTCGGCAGCATGAACACAACAGCCGCCAGAATAAGAATACCAAGCACCGCCAAAGCATAAAAAGCCATTTGCCAGGAAAAATGATCGGTTATGTATCCTGTCATCACTCGGCCGACCATTCCCCCGAGCGCATTGCTCGAAATATACAGCGCTGTCGCCACATGCACACGCTTTTTGTCTATCTCTTCGCTCAAATAAGCAAGTGCGGCAGCGGGTAGCCCCGCCAGCGCAACCCCCTGCACAAACCGTAACGCCAGCAGCACCATAAATGAATCGTACAGCGGCATGATTAAAAAGGAACCGCCGAGCCGGCCAATGATAGTTTAATAAAATGGTCCGGCCATTGCGGTCCGACAAAAGCCAAGTACCACCAGTCCAATGATCAGACCCGCAATCGTCAATGACAATGTAAGCCCCGAAGCAGACACCGCCACATCGAATTCCTTTACAAAACCGGAAAAAAGTGGCTGTACCGCATACATCCCAGCAAATACAAAAAACGATGCCAGAGCCAGGCTAATCGTAATCCGCCAAAATGAATATTCGTAACCCCTTGTTCCTGCTGTCGCATGTATTTCACATCCAATGATAATCAGTTCCTATCTATTCCGGCACCGGCCGTCTTTTTCCTCGGGATGATGCTTTTGTGTCCCGGTTCCCAGAGGGTTTTCTCACGTTCGGGTTGATATTTAGTAGCGACCGGTTGATTCCTGCCCTGAATCGGTTGATTCTTCTCGCCAACCGGTCGATTCCTGCCCTGAACCGGTTGATTCCTGCCCTGAACCGGTTGATTCTTCTCGCCAACCGGTCGATTCCTGCCCTGAACCGGTTGATTCTTCCGGCATTCCCCGCACCAGAACTAACATTCCCATTTACTCAGTTGCCGTATCTGCTTCTAACACATACTGGTCACGACCGGCTCCCATTCCAAAGGCCATCACCATTATCGCCACACAAATTAGCGTAATCAGCGGCACGGTCCACGCATGGGTCATATCATACAGAAAACCAATGAACATCGGTCCGACGGCTGCCAATGTATATCCGAGCGACTGTGCCATCCCAGACAGCTCTGCCGCATGCCGAGAATTGCGTGCGCGCATTCCCAAAAAGCAAGCGCCAGTGCAAAAGTTCCGCTTAGTGTAATCCCGATCAGAATGGTGCTTATGACCATCACCACAAAGGAGTCACCGATCTGCAAACCGCTGTAACCGCCAAGCGCACACAGCCCCAATGCCAGAACAATGCTGCGCTGTGATTTTAGCTTGCTGGCAACAACCGGCACAGCAAAACTGGCCGGAAGCCCGATAAACTGGGCGAACGACAGCATCCAGCCGGCGGTTCCCATGCTCAATCCATTGTCATGCAAAATTTCCGGCAGCCATGAAATCGTGACATAAAATATGAACGACTGCAGCCCCATGTAACAGGCAACCTGCCAAGCGAGTGGGGACGACCACATTCGGTTGTCGCGCACACTCGCATATTTCATATCAGCATCTTCATCTTCTTTAGCTTTTCTTGACAAATAGATCCAGACGATTATTCCCAGAACAGCCGGTGCCACCCAAACAAAAGTGCCAGCTGCCAGCCCGTACCAAGTCCCTCTGCAAACGGTATGCTCAATCCGGAAGCGGCAGCGGCAAACGTGCCCATCGCCGTCGTATATACACTCGTCATCAGACCGACTTTTGCGGGAATTTTTCCTTAATCACACCGGGCAAGAGAACATTAAGAATGGCAATTCCCATTCCAATGAACAGTGTCCCAGCAAAAGGAGGAGCATAACCGATATGGACCGTATGCTGATTCCAAACAAAAGCAGGATAAGCCCTGCAATTATCGTTCGTTCATTGGTAAAACGATTGCCGAGTCTAGGAGCAACCGGTGACATAAATGCAAAAGCAATCAGCGGAAGACTTGTCAGCATCCCCGCACTCCAGTTAGATAAACCGACATCATCACGGATAATGCCAATCACCGGACCAACCGATGTAATTGCCGGACGCAGATTAAACGCCACAAGCACAATTCCTGCAACAAGCAGGAAACGATATAGCTGTTTTGGATGATTATGTGTCATTTTTCAAATTCCCTTCTGCAAAACTCAGCGGACTGCAGCAAGGCCAGCACAACATATGTAAAGTGCCGCGAAACTGCAACCCACAATTTAAGGCGCTTTATTTTATTGAAATCCCGATAAAATTCCCTTCCTACTATAGCATAACGACCGTGATTCAAAAAGATAAGTGGCTAAGTTAATGGTTAGTCTTTCGGGTTGAGATATGCCGCTGACAGAATGATATCTGCTGTAAACCTGGTTGATGTGCCACGCTACTCCAGTGGATATTTTTCCCTATCCACTCCACTGCAAAAGTCTTTCACAAAGTAGAACCAGGTGCAAGGAAATTTTCCCCATACCTGGTTTCATACTGAACATAGAAAGGAGGCATCGTTACTATCAGGAAGTCAGTGGCAACTGAATGGAAAACTTGCTCCCTGTACCTTGTTCAGATTCTACTGCTATATTCCCGTCAAGTTCTTCAACTTTCATACGTACAGCATCCAGACCAACACCCCGGCCTGAGATATCGGACACATTTTCCGAAGTACTGAACCCGGAAGAAAAAATAAACCGATAAACATCCTCTTCTTCAACATGCGCCGCACGATCCGCGGAAAGCAACCCATTTTCAATTGCCTTTTTCGCGACTTCTTCCCGGCTCATGCCAGCTCCATCATCCTCTATTTCAAAGAACACATGAGTACCGCTATTATATGCTCTTAGTGTCAGGTTGCCCTTTTCCGGCTTTCCTTTTGCCTTTCGCTCTTCCGGTGACTCGATTCCGTGGTCAACGGAATTTCGAATTAGGTGGACAAGCAGATCACCGATTTCAAACGCTACCGTCCGATCCAGTTCAGCTTCTCCCCCGATAATGTCAAAATCTATTTTCTTGTTCAGATCCTCGGCAAGCCCCCGCACCATCTGTGGGAACCGGTTGAAGACCAGTTCCACTGGCGCCTTTCGCATCGTCCGGGCTACACGCTGCATATCCAGCTGATTATCATCCAGCGCCAATTCTGTTGCGGTGGCCATTCCCCTTTCATATTGCTTCCCTAACAGCGGACTTTTTCCTTCCCGAGCTCATCCATCCGTTCAGCGGGACCACTGCCATCCTCCCCGCTGTTGATGGCACCAACTAATTTCTCCATGTCCTCTAGTGTCTCCATAAGCGTGTTAATAACTTGTTCCGTCACAGGTAGCTCCCTCTTCCGGATTTTGTCGAGGACATTTTCCATTTTATGTATCAAAGAAGCGATGTCATGGAATTTCATCATCGCCGCCATCCCCTTCAACGTGTGTGCCGAGCGAAAGATTTCATCTAAAACGGCAAAATCGAAGGGATGTTTTTCCAGCTCTAGCAAATTGTCGCTGATTGACAGTAAAAGTTCATTCGTTTCATCAAGAAATAACACCATGTATTCATCTGTATTCATTTGAAGCCTCCTATCCTCTGTCAGGGCTTTGCCTCTCCCTCCCAAACCACTTCAAAATAAAAAGGCTATTCAAAAGGACATGAATAGCCAAAAATGGATGCAAATAATGGCAGCCAGGCGATCGTGGTGCTGGTCAGATTCCATGCACGTTAGACCCTCGGCTTTGCGTCCTGTCCTTTCGAAGCAGTTTGCCTTTATCTTTTTTATAAAAATGTCTTCGTAAAAACTCCTTTCTTTATTATAATCGGACTTCCTGACACAAAGCAACAGCAACCAGCCAAAAGTTACCGTACGATTTAACCTGCTTCCTGGCCATGGTCATTCATAAGGGAATCTTTAAGCAAAACATGGCCATACAGCCACTTCCATTGATTGACCGTGAACTTCATCCTAGTATCACTCAGGGGATCATGATTTTTCCGTTCCCTCATATTCAGGGAGTCCGCAGCCACACCGTTTTCCAGCATCTGAAGTAAATGTCGGTCGATTAACCATGGAACTCGACGCTTTTGCAGATGAATCTGGATTCGACTTTTATACATTCCCCTGCATAGGTGGAAAAATCGCCCTTCCCTGCATCAAATGTCCTATGAGCCTCCCATAATCCAAAAGTCCCTCTTGAAAGCAGCACCCACCCCAGTCAGAAAGTCCCGGTTCATGCACAAAAATAAATCTGTTCCCCGTGTTGTGCCACAGCAGCACAAAATGAATGTTCCAAGCCTCTATTATTCATCCCCAAACCAACCTTCTCTCCGAATATATTTTATTTTCTCACTTCTATTATACACAAAGGTCAAGTGCTGAGGTTTCGTGGCCAGTTTTGTCGAATGTATTGCTTCCATTCATTTTCCATGTTAAAAACTGTCGAATGATGAATATGTTTGTCGTGTTTTAGTGCGGAAACAGGCTGGCTTTTACTTATTTTTCCTTTCGCCTATAAATATGTATTTTTGTGAATGTTTTCATAAAAAGTCGGACCGATCCGCTACTAAGGTATTGCTTTTTCTCACGAGACATGCTACTGCTTTTCAAAATGCTTTTCCTTTTCCTTTAAGGGGCTCTCTAGGTATAATGTAGGAAGTAAGGTGCATATAGTAATAAGACCACAGCCTTCACTGTGGTCTATGGATAAGCGGTTCTCGAGAAGAATTGGCTATCCGGAAATAGACCTCTTGCTACTGTCATGTGCGGGGAGGTCTATTTTTTATTGATGAGCTCCACGATGAGTGTCACCAAGCAAATTAGCAGGGTACCGAAGCTCGTCAGTACCATCAGCACTTCAAATATTCCCAAAGGCCTCACCTCCTTCACCGGAAGGAATGGCCCTCTCCCTTTTGCGAGAACATTATCCATTCACTAGTATAGCACATTTTCTGCCACTAATGCGAACAAATGTTTGTTTTACATGGCCTTGACTATTATTGCTAACCCTATTCCGTAATAGAAGATTTCCGGGTATAAGATGACACCTTTGCCGATGGAATTCGAAAATAGCTGTACAGGGAGCTTCGTTGTATGCTTGTATAGTTCAGCATATGCGAAATTTTGCAGGGTTTGTAATTCATTTAGGGGAGAAAAGCGCAAAAAAAGCAGGCATCTATAAACAGATGCCTGCTTTTAAATCGGAGCGGCCGCACGCACTGTGCCAACAGCCTCAATTATTAGGAACCGGCGACGATATGAAAGCCGGAATCCACGTGCAGCACTTCACCAGTTACTCCGCGTGCCAGATCACTCAGCAAGAACATGGTTGCATCTCCAACCTGATCCTGATCAACTTGGCGGCGGAGCGGTGCTTTTTCCTCGATAACCGACATTTTCGTTAAAGCCGGAAACGCCTTTTGCCGACAGCGTGCGGATGGGGCCGGCCGAGACGGCGTTGACACGAACACCATCCTTGCCGACATCTTCCGCCAAATAACGAACACTGGCTTCCAACGCCGCCTTAGCCACGCCCATCACATTATAGTTCGGGACAACCCGTTCAGCACCGAGATACGTCTGCGTGACAATACCGCCGCCCTCGGTCATCAGCTTTCTTGCCTCACGCGTCACGGCAACGAGCGAATACGCGCTAATATTCTGCGCAGTCAGGTACCCATCACGGGACGTATCGGCATACTCACCCTGAAGCTCGTCCGTGTTGGCAAACGCAACCGAATGGACAAGCCCATGAATCGTGCCATTCGTTTCACCAATTTCCTGGAATGCTTGTTTGATGCTGTCATCATCTTCCACATCACAAGCAACCACCATCTGCGGCTCAATGTCATTTTTCTCGAGCAATTTTTCCAGCTTCTGCTTGGAACGCTCCTGCCGGTATGTGAAAATTAGTTTCGCCCCCGGCGTTGTGGAGGGACTTAGTAATCCCCCACGCAATGCTGCGGTTATTCGCAACACCCATAACAACAATCGTTTTATCCTGCAAGATAGCACTCATATATGTACCTCCGTAAAAAGGGTTATATACATAATGTAGCACAATTAGGACCAGGTGTTAAATGGAGAAGGGAACTAGACTGGGAAAATATTTTTGGAACCGTATTCTCGGGCTAAGCAAGGTAATCCCGGTAGGACACTCTTTCAGATTATTCGGCTGAAGCCATAGCTTTATATTTTGACCAGTGCATGACTGCTAGCTGCAGCTCATTATTGACAATAACTCCGACTTTAATTGCCAACGTGTTCGACATGTTTCGACGAAATTCGGGCGGTGACAGGCACTGCCGGCACCACAGGCACCGGCAGACCAGCGGCAAACACCAGCACCGAATGCCGCCGCCGACATTCACCCCCAATATCGCACGATCATCGTTAAATTGTTCTCCGCGGATGCGTTGAAATTCTTCCAGCAATTGTTCTATGGTAAGTTTTTCTTTTTCCTTTTCGGTTAAATCTAAAATAACTTGTCCTCTATCCATCATAATCAGCCGGTTTCCCAAATCCAGCGCCTGTTGCATATTGTGGGTAACCATTAAAGTGGTTAAATCGAATTTCTTCACCATATCCTTGGTGATTTCCGTAATTAATTGTGCCCTGGATGGATCCAATGCCGCGGTATGTTCATCCAGCATTAAAATGTCCGGTTCTGTAAACGTAGCCATCAGTAAGGACAATGCCTGACGCTCGCCACCGGAAAGCAAGCCGACTTTAGCAGTGAGGCGGTCTTCCAGTCCAAGGTGTAATGTTTGTAAATACTCTTGAAACATTGCCTTTCGTTTTTTCGTGACGCCAAGTTTGAGTTTGCGCTTTTTATTCCGTGCATAAGCCATTGCCAGATTTTCTTCAATGGTCATGGACGGTGCAGTCCCGGCCAGCGGATCTTGAAAAACGCGCCCGATAAACTGCGACCGCTTATATTCCGGCAGCTGGACAACTTGCTGATTGTTGATAAAAACATCACCAACATCCGGAATAATATTGCCTGCAACGGTATTCATTAACGTTGATTTCCCTGCACCGTTACTGCCAATAACGGTAACAAAGTCCCCTTTTTCCAATTGCAGGTTAATCCGCTGCAAAGCCTCTTTTCGTCCGGGGTGCCCTCATTAAATGTAACGGAAATATCGTTTAGCTGCAGCATTTACAAAACTCCCTTTACCTTTGATCCGCTAAGCTCTGCCCGTTTTTTCCTACGGCGCTTTCGTTCTTTCCGCGCTTTCATCACTTTTGGTGCCACTAAGGCAGCAATAACCAGCAGTGCCGTAATCAGCTTCATATCACCGGTTTCCAGAAACTCCACTCTTAGTGCCATAGTGACAACGATTCGATAAATAACAGCACCGCCAATAACCGCCAGCGTTGTCCAGACAATGGTCTTTGTTCCAAATAATGCTTCCCCTATGATGACAGAGGCCAAACCAATAATAATCATACCAATTCCCATACCAACGTCAGCAAAACCGCCATACTGCGCAATGAAAGCTCCTGATAAAGCGACAAGTGCATTGGAGATGCCAACACCTGTAATGATGAGTAAATCGGTATTTGCTGAAAAGCTGCGAATCATGCGTTTATTATCCCCCGTCGCGCGCAAAGCCAGCCCAATCTCCGTTTTTAAATAGTAATCGGTTATAAATTTTATCAGAACAGTTACAACCATCATGACAAGCAAAAGGCCCCAGGTTTCCGGCAATTGATCCATACCAAGAGATGCCAGCATCCCATTCAGCAACCCATCAATTCCGGTTGCAGCCCACATCGTTTCCAACTGTTTGAAAATCGTCGTTTCTTGTAATAAAGATAATGTTGGTTGCCCCATGATTCGTAAATTTATCGAATAAAGGGCAATCATCATCAAAATTCCGGAAAGCAGTGCATTAATATTCCCTTTTGCATGAAGGGATCCGGTGATACATCCGGCAATAAATCCGGCAATTGCCGCAAACAGGGTAGCCAAAATTGGTGGTATCCCATTGACAATGGAGATTGAAGCAACGGCCGCACCCGTTACAAAACTTCCATCTACTGTCAAATCCGGAAAATCCAAAACACGGAAGGTTAAGTATACCCCTAAAGCCATAATCGCATAAATAATTCCTGATTCAACTGCTCCAAACAATGCTATAAACATGGTGTCCACCTCCACGTGTCTTTCTGCAATATATGTACTGTTGTTATTTAGGTTAAGAAGTACAATGCAGCAAGCAGATACGGCTTCTACCTGCTGCGATTGTAATGAAGAATATGTTATTCTGCTTTTAGGATTTCTGCATTTTCGTCCCATTCATCGTTCCACTCAACGCCCTGTTCTTCAGCTGCCTGCTTGTTAATAAACAACTGTATCTCTTGTGGATGTTCAACAGCTATCTCACTTGGCTTTTTATTCCCCTTCAGGATTTCCGCCGCCATTTCTCCTGTTCGGTAACCGATGGATTCGTAGTCAATTCCAAATGTGGCAAACCCGCCTTTTTCAAGGGAATCCGGTTCCCCTACGATCATTGGGATATCCTGTTCATTCGCTACACCGACAACACTATCCAATGCCGATACGACCGTATTGTCGGTAATGATATAAAACACGTCTGCTTTACCGACAAGCGACTGGGCAGCCTGTTGTACTTCAGCAGAATTAGCCACGGTCCGTTCGGCAAACGATAGATCGGTTCCATCCGCTGCATTTTTTACTGCTTCAATTTGTGTTACGGAATTTTTGCTCCCCGGCATTATAAACCAACCCGACGTTGGCCTCTTCAAAATTATCCGCAATAAATTGAACGGTCTTTTTGATTGCATCCGGATGAAGATCCACCACACCGGTAATGTTGTCTCCCGGCTGATCCATGGATTCAACCAGCCCAGCTTCAACTGCGTCCGTTACAGATGTAAACACAATGGGAATATCATCTGCAGCCTGTACCGCGCCAAGTGCACTAGGCGTCGAATTGGCAAAGATTAAATCCACTTGGTCCGCTACAAAATTATTCGCAATAGGGGTGACATTGTTTTGATCCCCCTGAGCACTTTGCAAATCATATTCCACATTCAAGTCGGCGTCTTCTAGTGCATCCTGAAAGCCTTGATATGCCGCATCAAGGGACGGATGCTCGACAATTTTGCGTAGCACCGATCTGATACGTTTTTTCTCCGTCTGCAGCATCAGCATCGCTCGAGCTTGAACCGTCACTCTCATTATTTTTACTGCCACCACATGCAGTCATAACCATGAATGTAATAAGTGCAATGACAAGCAATAAACCTTTTTTCATCTTTTCAACCCCTCGCTAGTTATTTGACTTTTTTATATAGTTAAAAATTACTGCCAATTATATCACAGGGCTTAGAAGAGTCAAGATGTTTCAGCCAACTTTATAGAACCGGAAATAAAATTTTAAGCACCAGTTTTAAGGGGCTTGCAACCGTAGTGCAACTATTTATCGGAGGTGGTTTCTCATAGATTTGACAATCCAGTGTATTTGTGCGATTATATAAAGATGTGAGTGAAGTAATGATAAGCACTTAATTCTGGCATTCTACTCGTTTGTTTTTGAAAATGCTTATTCACACTGGCGTGACTTCGGGGTCACAAGGACGTTCGAGCAGGAAGGGCTGACGTTGCTTAAGTTAGAAAACTCCAGTGGAACACAAACCGCGGCAAAACCGGAATCTTTTCTGTGATTCCCGCCTGAAAAGGCTTATTAATAAAATTGAAAGCTTATGTATTACTTTATAAACCAAAGGGGTACTCTTTTTAACAGGGGTGCCCCTTTTCTAATAGGTAAGCGTTGGGAACGCGGAGAAAGAAACTGCGTGAACCGCGTAGCGTTAATACCAGTTATGTATGATGAAGTGCATACTTTTCTGCCTGCTTTTTCGTCATGCATCATGATGATGTATTACTTATATCGGCAAAGTTCGAGAATCTATTAACCTTTTCCGGGGAATTTTTTTTTACATTTACAATAGGGTTGGAACGCGGGGTTAAAACGAAAAATAAGCCTGCACGGGGCACGTTTTTTTTTAATCTATTCCTAATTCTTTTTGCAAAATCGGAGTTTGGGCCTTTGGCATCTCCAAGCTCGTTATTATAATTGTTTAGCTTATGATCGATTCGGCGCATGTCACCGCGCATATTTGTCATCTCTTTTTTCATGTTGTCGACGCTGGTTTCTAGGTTTCCCATTCTATCTTCTAGATTTCCAGCATGAGTCTCCAATTTTTCGACTCTTCCTTCCAGCCTGCCGACGCTTTCCTTAACCTCTCCTACATCTTTTGTTAGTCCATTTAGATCTTTTGACATCTCCTTGATCGCAACAAACAAATCGTTCATGGTTATTTCGCTCACCTGATTTCACCTCCATTTTTCATGCATTAATCATAGCACCGCGGCCCATATCCAACAAGAGAACATAATATGAAAATTTGACAATTCAACACCCTCAAAATATCATTTTCCCCTAGGGCAAAATTCAATGTTACGACATACATCCCCGCTCATTCTTCAATTTTAATATCTTCCACCATCCGCTCCACCAGTGCCTCCTGATAACCTGCTTTACCTTTCTCTCGCATAGCTGCAGCCACTTCTGCCAAGGCAGGGTGTTCAATCCGGTTCAGCTTCTCCAAACGCTCCTCCGGCAAGTCTTTCACCGGATTGCTAGCTGCATAGGCCCTTTCATTCATATGCCACAACTGCACACGGCCTTCGGGATACCGTTCCAGCAGCCGCTGAGCCATGCCGAGGCCTTCTGGATCGAAATCCCCGGCATAATGCAGCGTATTCCCTGCTTCCACCAGCCTGTCCAAAAGCATTAGCGCGGCCAGCGTAAACTGCCCATTTGTACAAACAATCGGGACGTCCTGCCTGTAATCGAGCAACGTCGCACAAACACCGGAATTCTCCACAATCCAGACATCCTTACCACGAGCCGGATAAACAGCTGTTGAGCTCACCAGCTCCCGAATCGGAACAATTTGCACGGTATTCTCGCTGACCGCAGCACTCCAGACGGGATGTACGCCTGTTTTCGTCTCGGCGAGAAGCCCTGCACAAGTAACATAATTCAGCAAATCATCCCGGTAAATGTGATAGTGCTGCAGCAGTTCATTAATCGCCTCTGTACTTGACGGAACAGCTTCGCCGGCTTTGACAGCCAACACATGCAGCCATAATTTCCCCTGATCTGTATGCAAGTCAAACGCGTGCGGATCCCCTGTCACCCGCTGGCTGAACATCGGGAGCCGCTCCGGTGACACCGGCAATTGACAAAAGGCATCATGAAGCCGGGTGACCAATCCCATAAAATGCTCGGCTTCCCGTTCCAGCAGCGTCCAGATCCAGCGTGTTTCTCCAGGGGTTTCCTGCAAAAAGTCAAACCAAAATGCGAGTGGACTATATTTTTCCTTCAGATCTTCCACAAACGCGAGCACGTTCGCTTCCTTCTCTTCCTTGCGTTGTTTTTTCGAGATAATCTCTTCACCGAAAAACGCATCTAGTAATGGTTTCAACTCCACATCACTGAAGCGGGTGTTTTTGCAGTTGCCGCTCGAATCCCTCAACAGAAATGGATTTTTTGGCGCCTAATTTCGATGCGGGCAATCCGAAAAAGCCGCCAATCACCTCCAGTTCCTCTTCCGTAAACAATCGGACGGGCACAGTACCGCCAATTCTGCCAAGGGACTCGTATTTCCTTTTGAACTCACCGAACAGTTTTTGATAAGCCGGTTCACTTTTAAAAAATGCCACTGCTTTCTGTAGTTCTTTGTTCATAACCAACGTACTCCTTTTACGAATCCACCGTTGCAGCTATTTCCCCTTCAGGAATATCCAAGTGCCGGGTCTTCCCGTCCCAATAGTAGCGGATAACACTGACGAAGCCTTCGTTTTTCGGGCGAACGAGCTCACAAATGGCCAGGGATGAAATCGTATCATAGTCGCCCCAGAGCACCTGGGAGTTCATGATGTAGTCAAAGCCGAGCTCCTCGACAATCTCGAACATTTCCCGGATGTTGTTTTCATCGACTCCGGCAAACGCCTCGTCCAGCGAAATAATATATGGTGCCGTTTCGTCCGCTTCCAAATATCTTGAATAGCATGCCGTGAAAAGCGGAATGTACATAGCCATCGCCTTTTCGCCGCCACTGAACTTGTAAAACGCGTGGTTCGTCAGTTCGCGTTTCGGTTCGCCCGCTCGCTGGTAGGATAGGACAAATGAGAACCAGTTCCGGTAATCCAGCACGTCTTTCAGCACTTGCAGCAAGGTGTTGCCTTCCCCTTTTACGTCAACAAGCTCTTTTGCCCGTTCAATTTTGGAGCGGAAGTGCTCGATAACTTGATTGATGTCCTCTTCTTTCAATAAACGGGCATCACGCCGCAGCAAGTCGACGAGTTCTTTCGTGTCCAGCTCGGCTTCGGTTTCTGCTGTGCGCGGTTTCCATTTAATGGAGAAAGACAGGCCTGATGACGAATCACTACCCGCCATCAGTTGATTCATTTGTTCTGTCCATTTTTGTGCCCGGGCAATGCGGCTGCGCAGTTTTTTGCCAACCGAATCAAACAGAATTTCTTCATAAAGCCGGCGATCCTGGTCATCAAGCATTGTTTGCTGGCGTTCCCGGTCACTGGCGATTGTTTTCCTGATGTAGTACGGGCTCACGCGTTTCCCTTGAAAATCGAGTTCAATCTTGCGCCGCTTTGTTTTCTGCTGCCAGTTGGTGATGTGCATGCGCTGCTCGTCAGTCCAGTCATCATGCATCCAAGTCTCATCGGCCGCCGGGATTTCCGTATCAGTCATCCGGTATTCCATCAGACTGGCGTGCTGCTCAAAATACACACTCGTCAGCTGGCTTTCCAGTTTGGACGGGTCTTTTTCCTGCAAAAAGGCTTTATACTGTTTGGCAATAGTACGCGCGAGTTCATCCGTGTCTTCCGTTTGCTCCGGTATTTCGACAAAGCCAAGACTGACTTCCTGTTGAAACGATGCTTTCCACGCGGCCGTCATATTTCCCAAAACTGGATTTTTGCTGAATCGCCACAATTTCTTCAGCCAGCACGTTTTGTTGGATTCTTTGGCCGGTAAATCCGATTTAATCTGATCAAGCTCTTGGTTCGTCTCGGCAAGCTCGTCCTGCACTTCCCGGATTTGCTTACGGATAGCTGCGACCCCTTCTAATTCAAGCTGCTTTTCGATTTCAGCGATGTTCTGTTCTTTCTGGGACTGTTTGTCAGCAAGGTCATTCAATTCGCCCTGCAGTTCATCGACTTCGGCGGCCAATTCCTCCAGCCGTTCGTTGGCCTGCTCGATTTGCTGGGCGGTATGGCGGTACGTCGTATGCTTGGTAATCAGTCCGTGCAAGCTAATTTCATACTCCCGCATAATCTTGGCAGCTTCCTGGTACGCCGCAAAGGAAAAGGCGAGATTATACTCGCGTGTTTCCGCGTCGAGCTTACTTTTCATTTCCCGGTACGCCTGTGTCAGCCTGCTCATTTGCTCGTCCAAATCACGCAACGTTTTCTCGTATTGACTGATGGCAAACCTCTTTTCTTTAATGTGGGAAAAACTTTCGGACAAGTCGTCATCGGACGGAAACGCTTCAAGCGCATCTTTCGCGGCTTGAATGTTTTCTTGCAGTGCTTCCACATCACGCGTTACCGTTTGTTTTTCTGACTGCAATGCATCTATTTCGGCTGTCAGCTGTTCGATTTGCTCCTGCCGGTATCGTCGGCGGGCATTGCGGCCGATAAACCGTACCCGCTCAACCGGTACCGCATGCCCGCGGAGCAAACCAATTTGATACGTGCCATCCGCGTTAATCGCCGCACTGTCTTCGTCCGACCCGCCGTCGACCAAATACTGCGGAGCACTTCATCGACCTTTACTGAACTAAGTTTCGCATCCTCATCCAAATCCGGCTGCAAATAATCTGCGAGCGTATGGGCCATCATGTTCGGGTTGGCGTGCAAAATGCGGTCATGCTTCAGTGGCACCTCTTCGTTCGTTAATAAAGCATCAAGCAGACCGGCATCCACCAGCGCCGCTTCCATCTGCACGCGCACCTCATCCGCCACATGTTCCTGAAATTCAACCGCTTCATAGAAAGGCGCAAAAGCATATCCCGCTTCGGTCAGTTTTTTCCTGGCATCCCGTGTCTCCTCCCGCTGGTTTGGCGGCTCAGGATCCCGCTTTGCTCTTAACTCGGACAGTTCCGTTTCTTTTGTGTGGATGTTTTCATCAAGTGTTGTGACCCGGCTTTTCTGCAGCGCGATTTTTTCATTGATGGTTAATTGATAATCGCGGACGGCTTCCCCATAAGGGCTGCGGATACGCTCATAGCTGACGGGCTCATATAATTGGTACATGTCGCGCGCCGTCTGCTGCAGTACGTCATCACTGATCGGCAAAATTCATGGCGCTCGGCCCATGTATGGATTTCTGCCAGCTTATCCTGTTTGTCTTTCTCAAAAATGCCCAGCCAGTCCTGTTCTTCCTGTTTCTGTGTGTCCAGTTCCTGTCTGGTCGCCGCCATTTGCTGATCGAGCTCGGAAATGCGGCTTTTCTTTTGTTCTAGTTCGCGCAATTCACCGGTAAGCGATTCGAGCTTCTGGTAATGCTGGCCCGCTTCCTTCTTCCAATGGTAAAGTCATGCTCAGACTCCATATGCCGCCGGAAGTCATCTTTATTGATTTCGTGCTGCGGAAACGAAGTATCGTCGGCGTCCTGATCCAAATCCTCAAGCATGTCCCCCAGCTCACGGCCGAGTTCATCAAGGGACGCGTCCAGCTTTTGCTGTTTTTCTTTCATCGTAAGTTCCTGCTGTTTCTTCCCGGTAAGGGTGCTGTCTTTTTTGACGTGGTCCTCTTTGATTTCTTTCAATTTAGCGATTTCGTCTTTTCGTTCTTCCTCCAGGTTCCACACTTTATGGCTTTGCAAGCGAGTGCGTTTCTGCTCCAGCACTTCATGGGTCTGCCCGAGCGTCCGTTTCCGTTCTACCAGGTCGTTGATGTCGTTGGTCAGCTCGTGCGCTTTTTCCTGTTTTTCCGTTAATGTGGTTGTTTCCTTGTGGTATCGCTTGTTGGCGTCCACGTAATGATCCGCTTTATCGGCCAACTTGTATTGGTTATAGGCGTCATACCGTTGCAGCAGTTTTTCCAGAGCGGTCTGTTCCCGTTCCAGCTGCTCAATTTGCTGTTTCGTCTGGTCCATATGTTCAATCGTGTCGGACAGATGGCGCAAATCATCATCGGTTAGCGGTGGCAAGGATGCTTCCAAAATCTCGTAAATGGCGGTCGGACGGAATTCTTTGGACAGCTTCGGACTGCGTAACTGGATCAGCAGTTTAATCAAGTCGTCATACGCTTCCATGTCGGCAAACCCGAAAATATGCTTGTTCACGAGTTTCATATACTCGCCCTGGGTTCGGACGACTTGCCCGCCTGTGCCGATGCGGTTTTCCAGCTGTACCCGTGATAACGGAATCCGCTGTTTTTCACCACCATTGTATTCCATTTCATACAGGGCAAAATCGTTCCCGATACGGCGATTATCCGTAATGACAAAGCCCCAGAAATTCATCGTCTTATGCCGGCGCGCCTGCAGTCCAATGCCGGTCGTGATGTATTGGTTCGTATCCTCCCGCTTATACTCTAGAAACAGGTAACCGGTCCGTTCATCCCGGTCGACGACGTCTTTTTCCCCTAAAAGATAGTCTTCCATTTTACGCGCTCTTGACCCGAATGGATCGAGCCGGTCAGGTGATTTTTTGCCGTCCAATAACACTGGTAGGATGCTTTGCATGGTCACTGACTTCCCCGAACCATTTGAGCCCCGAAGCAACAGTTTACCGTCCGCAAAATCAAAAATTTCGTCGTCATAATACCAGAAATTCAAAAGTCCGGCCCGGTTCATTTTCCATTTATGATGTTTGTTCATGTGCCTCACCCTCACTGTCTCGAAAATCTTTCGGATAATGTCCGATGACCCGTCCGAATAGCGGTTTAAACATATACGCATTAGTGACCGGTTCCACATCAAGCATTTCCCAGTCAAACAACAGTGCCGTCAGTTCATCGGTAATCGCTGAAATAGACGACTCGCGGAAATGTTTGCTCCACCCTTTGCCGTACAGCTCTCGGCTCTTCGTAATAATTGCTTCAAGCGCCAGTCGCGATAGCCGGATGGTACCCAGCTCGTCCGGTTCATGCGATTCCTCGTTTCTTAAGACGCTGGCAACGTGAAGGGCCACGTCCATAATCGCCTTCTGGTCAGGGAAAAGCGTGAGCTCCTGTTTTCTTTCTTCGGCGACCAGCATGGCGGCATTCTTGAACACTTCCAGCCGGAATTGACTGTGTTCCTCGATATCCCCGCGCAGCCGGTTCCGGAAATTCCGGATATAGGCAAAATCCGCATCATCCTCGTTTTCCCGGTGCACAACCGGCGACACAAACAGCTTCCGATATACCCGTTTGCGCCGCTCGTCTGCTTCATGCCGCTCCCACTCACTCGCCAATATAGTGTCCGCTGATTCATACTCGAACAAGTCTTTTGGATACGACCGCATGAAATACCTGGCGTACACGGTCGTTTCATAGAGCACTTCCTGTTCCTGGTTCATGGCAAAATGGTCCACTTCTCCCTCTACCGACTGAAAAATCGACAAGTGCTCCAATTGCTTAATAACCCGAACGAGCGACCGGCGGTGATTATAGTTCGTCCAGTCAAGCGGGAATTCGCCTGGATACAAGTCTTTTATTTCCTCGCAAATATCGGACAGCAAGAACTGCTCATCGACGGACCGGTTTTCAGTAAATGCGAGCGCACAGCAAAACATCGCATAGTCACGCGGTTCCTGAAATTGCTGCATCCCCATCCAGCTTTTAGCTTCCACCGGGATTTTTTCCAGTTTGATGAAATGCTGATGGACAATCAGCTCAAACCCCAGCTTGTCGTCCACATAGCGTTTCAGCACTTTTTCCCTTTCGCGGATCATTTGGTACAATTCCGGTTCCTTGAGGCGCAGCACCCAAAATCGCTCCAATAATATGCCAAGTGCTTTTTCGGCTTTTTCATCAAATTGATTTGTTTCCATTTAATTGCTCACCTCATCTAAAAATCGGAATGTTACTGCAGGCATTTCGATCGCCCCGTCTTCTGCATGGACGGTTACACGCGCTTTATCTTCCATAATCACTTGTACGTGCCGGCCATATTCCGTTTTAAATGTTTGATCTTTTCTGGCCATGGCCTTGCCGATCCAGCTTAACAGCATCTTCCTTACATACGGTTCAATTGTCGGCAGTTCATTCAGCCGGATTTCGTTGCCGGTCATGTAGTTTTCTAATGTTTCCTGTTCAAGCCGCTTGGTCTGCAAATGTTCCTGTCGTGCGGCTTCCTTCCGCTCTTTTTGGCTAATAATCGCGCCGGGGCGGGTTTTTCCCGGTAGCTGCGGATGCGCGGTTTCGTTTCGTGTTCCATCGGGGCCTCATCCCACACGTCCGTATAAATGTCATCGGTCGGGACGTGGTCACTGTACAAGTGCCTGGTATGGAACACTCCGAAAACGACGGCGGACAGTTGATGGGCGTCCCGGATATCTTCCATCGAACCGAACCACTGTGCCAGGTGCAAGTAATCCTTCTTGCGGCTGCGGAAATAGTGATGCCGTTCGCCGAGCCGCTGAACAACACGGGTGATGCGGCGGATTTGTTCATTTGTCCGTGTCTGCAGCATATCGAGATTGCTTTCGCCGTGTGCGTTACCGAGAAACCACTCACATAAACTGCGCCACTTTTCCTGCTGGTCGTACATCAGCGCCTGTTCATCCTGTCCGATATCCTCGAACCGGGGCACCTGCTGCTGGTGAAGGACAACATTTTTAGCAGCGGGGTTAATTGCCGGATGCTAATCGTTTCCAAAAGCTGCTGGATTTTCAGTGCGGTTTGCTGCAGTCCAATAATAAAATCACGCAAGTACGTGGTGAACTGATCCTTGTAGGCGAGAAACGCTTCCGTCTGCATGCGCTCCTCCGCTGCCTCGCTGTTAATGTGGGCCATGTAATCAGATGTGTTCTGGTTGATGGAGCGGAAATAGGCTACAATGTCATTCCACAGCTGTGCGCACTCGTCTGGAGGCGGAACTTCTGCCTTTTTAATGATTTCTTCGACTTTCAGGAGTTCCTGATACAGCCGTTCAAATTCTTTCTTTTCCAGTGACCCGCCAAACACGTCACCGCCTTTTTCCATTTGCTGCAGCATCCGTTCAAATTCCACCGTATACGGCGTGCACTGGTAGCGGTAGCGTTTTTTCTTAAATTCCTCAATCGTGCTGGCACGGCTCACTTCCTGCCTTGCTACCAGGTTATTCCATTTGACGAGCTGGTCCAGGTCCTGCTGCAGCTGCTCTTCTGTATAATCCTGGAACCCGTCCAGATCCGTCAGATGCGCAAAAATTCTTCCGGAAACAGAAACTCCCGCATCCGCTCGTGCTGCACGTAAAAATAACGGAGGATTGCCCGATAGCTCCAAGCTTTGTCCGCAGTCAGATAGGCTGCTTCCTGCACTTTTTTAAACGATGGTGCCTGCATCATCATCACCCGCATATTTCGACTTTCTTCTATTGTATGTCCGGCGCTTTATGTTGTCTATGGAAAAACATAGGGACATAGAATTTTGCGCTGGAGAGCATTTGCGGCAGCATGGCGTTTATGGGTTCAAGTTGACGGGAGGTAGAAATTTCTGCTAGTTTAATAAAGCAATTGTAAAGCGTTTTACAAAGACAAAGGGGGAAATACGATTGAAAGCATTAACGTCATTTTTCGACCGGATGGTGCAGCGTTATTTGCCTGACGCCTTCCTGTTTGCCATCATCCTGACCATCATTGTTTTCTTGTTGGGAATTGGTGTCACGGGCAGCACACCAGTCGAAATGGTAGAGTATTGGGGGACGGGATTCTGGGACTTGCTGGCGTTTGCGATGCAGATGTCGCTGATTGTGGTGACGGGATATATTTTGGCAAGCACACCGTTCGTTCGGAATATTTTGCAAAAATCAGCACATTAGCGAATACGCCCGGGCAGGCCATTCTGCTGGTGACATTCGTTGCCGGTGTCGCCTGCCTGATTAACTACGGATTCGGACTTGTAGCCGGGGCGCTTCTGGCCATTCATGTTGCCAAACGCGTCCCGTCAGTGGATTACAGGCTATTGATGGCAAGTGCGTACAGTGGATTTCTGCTTTGGCATGGAGGTTTTTCCGCCTCGATTCCATTATTGATTGCAACCGATGATCATTTCCTGATGGATACCATCGGGGCGATTCCGGTTACCGAGACCATTTTCAGCGGGTTTAACCTGTTCATTGTGCTGTTTTTATTACTCACAATGCCACTATTGAACTGGTACATGATGAGAACGCGTGATCCGCTCACGAACACAGATGCAACGGCATGGAATACGGAAGCTTATGACGGCACCGAGGAAGCCGTCACGGCGGAAAGCATGACCCCGGCTGAACGGCTGGAAAATAGCCAGATCCTTTCGATGCTTATTGGCATTCTGGGGCTTGTATTCATTGTTTATCATTTTGTGCAAAACGGGTTTGATCTGAACATTAATATTGTCAATTTTATTTTTCTGTTTCTTGGCATTCTGTTCCACCGGACACCACGCCGCTTTTTGGACAGTGTGACCGATGCAGTAAAGAACGTCGGCGGCATTATTATTCAGTTTCCGTTCTATGCAGGAATTATGGGCATGATGGTCGCATCCGGCCTGTCACAGGCAATGTCGGAATGGTTTGTCAGCATCTCCAATGACGTCACCCTGCCGTTATTCACGTTTCTGAGCGCCGGCATTGTCAACTTTTCGTCCCATCCGGCGGCGGACAGTGGGCGGTCCAAGGGCCGATCATGATCCCGGCCGCTCTGGAGATCGGTGCTGACACAGCGAAAACGGCCATGGCTGTTGCCTGGGGCGATGCGTGGACGAACATGATCCAGCCATTCTGGGCATTGCCACTATTGGCCATCGCCGGCTTGAAAGTGCGTGACATCATGGGCTTTTGCGTCCTGATTTTATTTTATAGCTTTATCCCGATAGCAATTGGCCTGTTGTTCGTGTAATGCGTTTTAGCTGGGTTGCGGGCGCCCTGGCCTGTACGATCGGAGCAAGGATTGATTAAAGGAAACCACTGCCGCTTCGGATGAGAGCGGCAGTGGTTTTTGTCTGGCTGAGAAAGCGCTCATGGCTGTTGCTTTTTTGTGAACTTTAGCATTTTACCTGTGAACTTTAGCGTTTTTGTGCGGAACTCTAGCATTTTTGCAGTGAACTTTAGTGCCTTTACGGTGAACTTTGGCTTTTTCGTGATTTACTGCAACGACCCCGCGCTCGCTCTACAGCGATTTCCTGCCAAACTACAGCGATTCTGCCCGCATCTGCAGCGATTCCACCAACGTCAGCCGCCGCTCTCCGACTTCTCTCTCCCAAAAATCTGCGCGACGACGATTCCGGCAATCACGAGTGCAGACCCGGCTAAAATGCTGCCAGTCAGTTCTTCCCCCGAGGATCCACCAGCCAAAGAACAGGCCGAATACCGGGACAAGCAGTGTAGACAAGGTAGCGGTCACCATATCAATCATGCTCAGGAGCACAAACCAGACGGTGAAACACAATGCTGATGCCAGCACACCAGTAAATAATATGTAAAAATGCTTGCACCGGTCAGCTGTATTGGCTCGCCCCACTCGGCAACTATCGTGGCTGCCAGTATTCCAATGGTGCCGAACAGCATCTGATACGCAGATACCTGCAGCTGTGTCATGCCTTCCAGCTTCAGCCGGTAATAGGTGTTGGACGCGGCCCACGAAAACGCCGCTGCCACAATCAGCACCTCACCGAATATAACCGACAGATCCTTTACAAAAAAGATATCCCAGCCGAGGATGGTCACTAAGCCAAGCATGCCCATTGCCAGTCCAGCCACTTTTCCCGGCGTGATTTTTTCCCCGAGCAGCTTTACCGCGAAGATGCTGCTCCAGAGCGGCATGGAATACAATAGAACGGATGACTTTCCGGCATTGACAAACTGCATGCCGTACATGACAAATGTGAAGACGATGGCTGTCTGCAGCATCCCGACGACAACCAAATGCTTCCACATGTGTCGGGGCGCTTCCCGGCCCTCAGGATCCACACAAACAGGAGCAGTGTCACAGCCCCTGTCCCAAACCGGAACGCCGAAAAAGTAAATGGCCCCATAAAATCAAGTGCCGCCTTCATGAAAACCCATGCATATCCCCAGATGACAGTGATGAGCAGAATCAGCACCCATACAATGCCTTTGTTCGTAAGTATAGAACTCCCCATTATCGACAACCCTCTTTTATGTAAGCTGCTAACACAAGTATAGAGTTTTCAATACCTGCTGACAACAGCCGAATAGCAGTCCTTTTCCCTAATACGTTTGATGCATGTAGATTAACTTTCCCAACTTTTATGATACTTCCGTCGTATGGACGCGCGTCACACGAGATTCTACGCTGTATGTAAACCTTTTCAAAAGGAGGAGAAACATGCGGAGGCACGTAACGTACATTGCACTTCCCATTATTGTCGCAGCTGGATTCCTTGCATCACCCAGCATGCCTGCAGATGCCAACAGCCTTCAGAACCCCTCATCCGAAAAACACACATGACCGCCAAACAGAAACAAGCACAACCAAATTTCAGCTGGGGCGCACCAAAGCCTGCTGCACCTGTGCTCCACCCCGGAACAGCAAAAGGAGCCGGGATGATCGAACAGCCATTGAACGCCATCGATTCGGTTATGAGGACGATGATGGATGAGGACGTCATGCCCGGTGCTGTCACCCTTGTCGCCAGAAGCGGACACATTGTGCAGCACGAAGCATATGGACATGCCCTTAAGTATGACAAAGAAGGCAAACAAGTAGATGACCCTGTCCAGATGAGCGAAGACACCATATTTGACATTGCCTCGCTCAGCAAAATTTTACCACCATCGCGGCGATGAAACTGTATGAATCCGGAAAACTGAAACTGGACGCCCCGGTGGCAGACTATATTCCGGAATTTGCTCTAAACGGTAAACAGCACGTCACCGTAGAACAGCTCATGACACATACATCAGGGTTCCAACCGTCTCTCCAGCTATACAAAATGGGAGAATCAAGGGAAGACCGGCTGCAGTATGTCCTTCAGTATCCACTGGAGAACGCACCCGGAACGACATACACGTACAGTGATTTGAACATGATAACATTAGGTGCGCTTGTTGAACGTATTTCCGGTATACAGCTGGATGAATTTGTCCGAAAACATATTACCAAACCATTCAACATGACGGATACCATGTACAATCCGCCTCCGGGCCTAACAGAGCGAATCGCCGCCACCGAATATCAGCCATGGACAGACCGCGGCGTTATCCGGGGTGAGGTGCACGACGAAAACGCCTGGGCTCTTGATGGCGTTGCCGGGCACGCCGGTGTTTTTCCACGGCAAAGGATCTCGCAAAACTGGGGCATATGATCATCAATGATGGCAACTATCGCGGGCAGCAAATTCTCAAGCCAGAAACCGTGGAAATGATGACATCCAACCAGATTCCCAATATGCCAGGGGATGCGCATGGGCTTGGCTGGGAGATTTCGGAAGGCTGGTACATGGATGCACTGGCAGACCCCTCCGCCATTGGGCATACTGGTTATACCGGAACATCAATGGTAGTAAACCAAAATAATAATACTATAGCTATTTTACTGACTAACCGCGTGCACCCGTCACGTGATACTGTTTCCACCAATCCGGCACGCCGTAAGTTTGCGCGCCAGGTCGCTGATGCTATTCCGGTCACCATTCCGGCCAAAAGTGATGCAGCGTGGTTTTCAGGATATGAAGATGACGCGAATCGAACACTGACGGCTGCAGTCGATGTCACAGAACAGACAGCCTTATCGTTTCATACATGGTACCGGATGGAGGAAGGCTATGATACTGGTACCATTGAAGTTTCAACAGACGGAAAAAATTGGACGAATGCCGGAGCAGCTTATACTGGCAGCAATTCCGGCTGGGAAGCAGAGCACGTGCAGATACCCAAAGGGACCAAATTCATCCGGTTCAACTATCAGACAGATACCTATACCAACGGGAGAGGGTGGTATATCTCAAATGTTAAGTTAGATGGTGAGTCGGTAGATTTCAAAAGTAACGATTGGGTAAAACGAACGTATTAAGGGGGAGAATTTTTGAGAACACAATTAAAATTTTCATTTATTGTAATTACGATTTTGGCACTGATGATCAGCCCGTTTCCGATAGCCGGCATGGGAACCGTCAAAGCAGCTGAGGATGCATCGATAAAGGATTTGATTCTTTTGGAAAATGTCCCGGAAGCCTCTGTACAGATAGAGGACAATCAAATCGATTTAAGCGCACTTCACGTTTATGAAGAAGGCCATTTCAAATTAACCGCTGATAACCTGACATGGCAGTCTTCCAACACGAATGTGGCAAAAGTTGATGATGACGGCACTGTAACTTTGACGGGACAGCCCGGCCGCTCTTTTATCACCGTTTCCGACAGCACTTTCGAGGACCGCATCGCAGTCCATATGAAACCGGACAATCCTAGTCAGAAAGGCAAGCCTTCGTTTACTGGCAAAGTTATTAAACAGAATAGTGACCGCTATCACCTAATCGACAAGGCGGTCGCCAGCATGTCCCTCAAGGAAAAATCGGCCAGATGCTCATGCCGGATTTCCGGACATGGAATGGGAAGGATGTTACCGAATTGATGCCGGAAATCGAACAACTTATAAAGGAGTATCATCTTGGCGGTGTCATTCTGTTTCGGGAAAATGTGGTGACAACAGAGCAGACGGCAAAACTCGCCGCAACCTATCAGCGGGCTTCGGAAAAATACGGGATGCTTGTGACCATTGACCAGGAGGGCGGCGTTATCACACGGCTGCAGTCCGGAACCGACATGCCCGGCAATATGGCGCTTGGTGCAGCCCGATCGACGGACCTGACATATGATGTCGGTCACGCAATCGGTGAGGAACTGAACGCACTCGGCATCAACATGAATCTCGCTCCCGTCATGGATGTTAATAATAATCCGGACAACCCAGTGATCGGCGTACGTTCATTTGGGGGTTCACCCGAACTGGTGGCTGACATGGGCATCGCTTATACGAAAGGCCTGCAAACGCCGGTGTGGCTGCAACTGCTAAGCATTTTCCAGGGCACGGCGACACAGCAGTTGACTCCCATCTCGGGCTGCCGGAAGTTCCACATGATAAAGAACGTCTGAAGAAAGTAGAGCTGTACCCATTCCAGCAGGCGATGAACGAAAATATCGATGCCATCATGACCGCACACGTCACGTTTCCAAAAATCGATGATAAAAAAGTCACGTCCAAAAAGATGGAACAAAAATTTCGCTGCCGGCCACCCTGTCGCGAAAAGTGCTGACTGGTCTGATGCGCGAGGAAATGGGCTATGACGGGCTTATCATCACGGATGCACTGAACATGAATGCCATCAGCGATCATTTCGGTTCTGTTGATGCAGCTATCCGTGCTGTCAAAGCAGGAACAGATATTGTCTTGATGCCTGTTGGGCTTAAGGAAGTCGCTGACGGTTTGCTGGATGCTGTGAAGTCCGGTGAGATTTCCGAAAACGCGTGGAAGCATCTGTTGAGCGGATTTTGGCTTTGAAAGTTAAACGGAAAATTATTAAACCCGAAACCCCAGCACCAGTCGATGATATCGTAAAAATGCCAAGGAAGTCGTTGGCTCTGAAGATCATAAACAAGTTGAGCAAGAAGCAGCCAACCAATCCATCACATTGGTGAAAAATAATGACACGCTGCCGCTTGACGTTTCCGATGAAGAAAAAGTCGTTGTAGTGGGCAGCACCTATATCGACCGCTTATATGAATCTGTCAAGGAGCGCCATGCCAGCACCGAACTCATCCGCGCCTCCGGACCCTTGAATGATGAACAGCTGGCCCAACTGGAAAAGACGTCAGCGGTTATCGCCGGAACCTACACGTCCAATGTCAGCGGACGCTCCAAGGATAGTGCACAAATGCAGATGATGAACCAGCTGATTGATGAGGTGTCAGCCCCATTCATCGGTGTAGGCATCCGCAATCCATACGACATCATGGCTTATCCAAAAGCTGATGCCTATTTGGCACAATACGGCTTCCGGAATGCCAGCTTCCGAGCAGCAGCGGCTAGCCTATTCGGTGAAAATAACCCAACAGGCCTATTGCCGGTAACCATACCAGATGCGGATGGCCATGTATTGTACGAATATGGGCATGGACTTTCTTATTAAGCGGAAGCGGCGGGATTTGATTTGCTGAAGTTCACATGGTTTTCCCCGATGTTCACAATGTTTTCGCCGATGTTCACAAACTTTTCACCGAAGTTCACAACTATTCCGCTGAAGTTCACATTTCTATCCGAGTAAACAGGGGGGTCCGGCCATCCAAGCCGGGAGGGGAGCCCCCGCAACCAAATTTTCCAAAGGGAGAGGATTTTTCGTGCGCAAATACCTGATTGCTTGTTTCACCCTTTTGCTTGTGCTTGGATCACTGACGGCCGTTTTTGCAGACAGCAGCTGGAACAATAGTAATAACGGAAATGGGAAAGCAAAAGGAAAACAGAAAAAATTCAAGCTCGGTGTCGACGTTTGCTGGATGAACAAAAGGAGCTGATTGAAGGAAAGCGTGTCGGCCTGATTACCAACCCAACCGGTGTCGATAAAGAGCTGAACAGCATTGTCGATGTCCTCCACAATGATCCGGACGTTGATCTGACGGCACTTTATGGTCCCGAACACGGTGTACGCGGCAGTGCCCAGGCAGGCGAATATGTTGACTATTATATAGACGAAGCAACCGGACTGCCGGTGTACAGTTTGTATGGAAAAACACGCAAGCCAACACCGGAAATGCTTGAGGATATTGATGTACTGCTGTTTGACATTCAGGACGTGGGTACCCGCTTCTACACCTATATTTACACCATGGCCTATGCGATGGAAGCGGCACAGGAAAATGACATTCCATTTATCGTCCTCGACCGCCCGAATCCACTCAGCGGGATCAAAGTACAAGGACCGGTGCTTGATCCGGAATATAAATCGTTCGTCGGAAACTACCCTATTCCGCTCCGGCACGGCATGACCGTCGGCGAGCTGGCAAAACTATTCAATAATGAATTCGGTATTGGTGCGGATTTGACCGTCGCGGAAATGGAAGGCTGGAAACGAAACATGTACTACGAAGATACACCACTGGAATTTGTCATGCCATCACCAAACATGCCAACACCGGAAACAGCAATGGTTTACCCTGGTTCAGCATTAATAGAAGGAACGAATGCATCGGAAGGACGCGGTACAACCAAGCCATTCGAACTCCTTGGCGCACCATATGTCGATAGTACCGAACTTGCTGCCGCATTGAATGATTTGAACCTGCCTGGCATTGGTTTCAGATCCGCATCATTTACACCGGCCTTTTCCAAGCACAGCGGGGAATTAAGTCACGGCGTGCAGATTCACGTAACACACAAGCAATCCTTTCACCCGGTGAAAACAGGACTGCACATGGTCAAAACACTGCACGACCTGTATCCGGAAGAATTTGCATTTCGCGCCGAAAACAGTCAGGGTGTATCATTCTTTGATAACCTGATCGGCAACGGCTGGGTCCGCGAAGCCATTGAAAGCGGCAAATCCGTTGAGTGGATGGAAAAACAATGGCAAGATGAGCTGAATGAATTTAAAAAACTGCGTGAGGAATACTTGCTTTATTAGGTACTTATGCGGGGAAATGCTGAAGTTCACCATAATTTCGCTGAAGTTGTCACAATTTCGGCTGAAGTTCACAATGTTTTCGCTGAAGTTCACAATTTCCCCGCTAAAGTTCATCATTCAAACGAGCTAATCGAGTAGAAGTCACCACTACTAATCCACCTTCTATCTCATTAGGTACATCAGTGTCTTTTCCTTCTAGCTTAAATATCTATCCCTGCCCCCTGTTCTTTGTTATTTCATCTTTTGAAACTTTATACCAGTTTTATTATTTTATTGATTTTTATTTCATTCAGGATAAGGTTTGGATGTAAGCGTTATCTTATTCCGTATGGAGGTGTTATGACTGGAAGGTATTCTTTATAAAGTTCGAGAATCGCTTGACTATGTTAAACCATCAGAACGGGCTGTTGCAGAATATATTTTAAAAAATCCTGAAAATACGGTTGCTATGTCTGTTATTCAGCTTGCAAATGCCAGTTATGCTAGTTCCTCTGCTGTCATGCGCTATTGTCAGACGCTTGGCTATAAGGGATTTAAAGAGTTTAAATTAAAATTATCCGGTGATTTGACGGTTATCAATTTGCATGACCTGGAACAAGAAACATTATCACCTGGGGATTCCATTGACAAGATGATGTCTGTTATTACCAATACGAACATTCAATCCTTATACAGTTCATTGCAATTAATTCAACAAGACCAACTAACAGCGGCATATCAGTATTTAATACAAGCAAACAAATTGACTTCTATGGTGTTGGCTCTAGTTTTTGATTGCTTATGATGGCATGCAAAAGTTCATGCGGATTAATAAAGCTTGTACAACTTATAGTGATTTCCATATGCAAAAAGTTTCAGCCATCAATCTGAATGAGCATGACGCAGCCGTGGCGATATCATACTCAGGTGAAACACAGCAAGTCATTGATTGTGTTAAAATCGCTCAATCCAAGGGCGCAAAGGTCATAGCCATCACCAAATATGCGGATTCCCGTTTGAGTGACATTGCAGATGCTGTTTATTTGTGGCCGCACAAGAAGATGAATTCCGAAGTGCCGCCATGTCATCACGAATTGCATCATTAAATGTGATTGATATGCTTTATACGGCGTACGCATACGAAAACTATGAAAATTCCCTATCCCACTTGAATCAAACTTATGAGATTGTACAGCAAAGCAAAAGGGAGGAAACAAAACATGGCAGAAACCATCACAACTGAAACACGCAATGAAAAAACAATGAACCTGGATGAAATGAGTACGCATGACATATTACATGTGATGAACCAGGAGGATAAAACCGTTCCGGATGCTGTCAATAACGAAATAAAGGACATTGAAAAAGCTGTTTCAGCCGTGATTGACTCATTTAAAAAAGGCGGGCGCTAATTTACATCGGCGCCGGTACAAGCGGGCGTCTGGGAATCCTTGATGCCGTCGAGTGTCCCCCGACATTTGGCACTGATCCAGAACAAGTCCAAGGCCTTATTGCCGGAGGGGAGAACGCCATTATGCAGGCTGTCGAGGGGGCTGAAGATGACCCTGAACGTGCTGCGGCTGATTTAAAAGCCCTCCATTTAAGCGAAAAAGATACTGTCATCGGATTAGCTGCCAGTGGACGTACCCCTTATGTCATCGGTGGTTTGGATTACAGTAAAGCCACCGGGGCGCATACCGTGTCAGTCAGCTGTAATAAAATGCTAAAAGCAGCCATCATGCAGATATTTCAATCGAAGTCGACGTCGGGCCGGAAATTTTAACCGGCTCAACCCGCCTGAAAGCAGGAACGGCGCAAAAGCTTGTGGTCAATATGATTTCGACAAGCTCAATGATTGGCATTGGCAAAGTCTATAAAAACCTGATGGTTGATGTGCAATTAACAAACAAAAAGCTTATCGAACGGGCAAAAAACATCATTTCACTCGCTGCACAAGTCGATTATGATACCGCTGCATCCTTCTTGGAACGCGCACATCAGAACCCGAAACTTGCGATTGTCATGATTAAGCTTCGGTGCAGCTATGAAAAAGCCAAACAAAATTTGGCTGAAACTGACGGGTTTGTACGTGAAGCTATCAAACTAGCAAACAAGGATGGTGAATGAAATGAATAATCAAGAACTGGCACAATCGATTGTTAAAAGTCTTGGTGGTGAAAACAATATTGCCAGTCTGACTAACTGTATCACACGTATCCGGATCAATCTTAAATCCCGTAACAATGTTGATTTAGAGTCTATCAAACAATTGGATGGTGTTTTAAGTGTCATTGACAACGAAACCATTCAAATTGTACTGGGACCCGGCAAAGTGACTAAAGTTGCCAACGCTATTCATGAGAATACGACGATTGATGTTGGTGTTGATGACACAGGTGACGATAGTGAGTTTGATATCGCCGATGATACGAAAGCCGCTTATAAAGCGAAACAAACATCACGGTTCCAGAAGCTATTCCGGCATATCGGGAATATCTTTGTCCCCATCATTCCGGGATTAGTTGCTTCCGGTTTAATGCTGGGAATTGCGAATCTGATTATGAACCTAGCCAACCCAGACGCAGGGATACTTGACCCGGCGATTCTTGATTCAAGCTGGTATCAGCTGCTTCAGGCCATTGGCAATCTGTTGTTTGGCGCACTTGGTGTATTTGTCGGGATTAATACCGCAAGAGAATTTGGCGGGACAATGGTCCTTGGCGGTATCGCAGGTCTATTGATTAATGCCCCTGTTTTAGATGACATCAGCTCGCTAAATTTATTCGGGCTTAACTTGCAAGTCAGTACTGGACTTGGCGGTTTGCTCGGTGTAATTGTCGCAGCCTATCTGTTTGCACAAATAGAAAAATTCGTTCGCAAGCGGGTAGCTGACAGTTTGGATCTTGTCTTGACACCACTTATTACGTTACTGGCAGGTTCTATTGCCACGATTGTGATCATTCAGCCAATCGCAGGCCTGCTGATGGACGGAATTACATGGTTCCTGGTTGATGTCATGCTGGAAGCTGGTGGCATATTAGGCGGATATGTCCTAGCCGCAACTTTCCTTCCACTCGTTACTGTCGGAATGCATCAAGGGTTGATTCCTGTACACTTAGAACTTATTGATCAATTCGGATCAACAACATTACTGCCGATTCTTGCCATGGCAGGCGGCGGTCAAGTTGGGGCTGCTTTTGCCATTTATCTCAAAGCAAAAGACAAGCGGCTAAGAAATACAATTGCCAGCTCACTTCCTGTTGGGATTTTAGGTATCGGGGAACCGCTCATTTATGGTGTCAGTTTACCGCTCGGCCGGCCATTTATTACGGCCTGTCTGGGTGCTGGCTTCGGGGGCGCATTCTTATCCCTCAGCAGTGTTGGAGCTATTACTGTCGGGCCATCCGGTCTCGTACTGATCCCACTAATTGCTGACAATAAGTATCTATTATATTTCATCGGACTTCTTATCTCATATGTTGGCGGATTTATCTTGACTTATCTATTTGGCTACAAGGAAGAAATGGTACAAAAACTTTATGGGGATACCCCAAAACCGCAGCCGAAGAAAGGAACACCCAGCCAATCAGCTCAGCAAGAAACAACGCATATCAGTAGCCCGCTTTCCGGCGATGTTCGCCCGCTGAGTGAACTGAATGATCAGGTCTTTGCCACCGAAGCGATCGGCAAAGGGATTGCCATTTATCCAAGCGAAGGTAACTTATACGCGCCCGTCAGCGGTACCGTCACAACCGTTTATCCAACTGGGCATGCTATCGGCATAACGTCTGACAGCGGTATAGAAATATTGATGCACATCGGCTTAGATACGGTCGAGATTAAAGAAAAGTTATTTGAATTACAGATTGCAAAAGATGAGACAGTTGAGAAAGGCCAGCTCTTATGCACATTCGATATTGATTCGATTAAACAAAAGGGATACGACATAGCCTCACCGATTGTCATCACCAATTCCGGTGACTATGAAAATATTAATCCAATCAACCAGCAGCACATCGAAGCAGGCAATATATTATTAACAGTCGACAACAACGAATTAGAACCAATCAAAGGGGACTAATTAACGTCGCGTAGGGGAAGGTGACTAATCCCCCGATTTCTTTCACACCGTCGTGTATCCGTACACGACGGTTTCTTTACAATAAATTCAACCACGTTTAAAATCCCAACCAATGGGAATAATCATACATGTAATGCCCTTTAATGACCCCCCTTTCGAAATAGAAAAAGGCTTGTCCCATCATAAGGTGGTGACAAGCCTTTTTTCTTTTTGTTTTCCGGGAGTTGACGACGGATACCAGCTCGTGCATTCCCTAGCCTAGGAAATTCGCTCAGGCCTCTTCCTCCGTTCCTTCCACTAAATCACAAAATGCATCGGCAAAACGCCTCGCATCTTTTCCTATCATCCTCATCCGGCTCCAAATCCACGATCAGCCGCTCCGATACCAGTTTTACCTGTTTTTCTACAAAGCGGTCACCCATAGAGTTGGCAGCTCCGCCGAATGTATCGTAAAAGGAATCGCCAGAACCGAACACACCCGCAACCATGCCGGTAATGTCGACGTCATCCAGTTCATCATAAAAATCTTCCGCCTCGTACGGGAGTTCCCCGTCATCCCACGAATACGTGCCGACGAGAACACCATCATATGCAGCCAGTTCCTCCACATCTATCGGATCAAGTTCAACGTCTTCGTAACAACTTCATGCCCGCGACGCTGCACCGCTTCTGTTATGATGTCAGCCATTTGTTCTGTGTTGCCAGTCATGCTTGCGTATAACAGCAATACTTTCCCCATCACACATCCTCCGAAGTTCAATGACATTTTCTAGTCTTATTGTAATGTCATTGATAATGACTTTCAATTATTCAAGAGAAATAGAAAGATGTTTTTTCGGCGATTGTGACAGAAATGTGATCGTTGCAACATAGCATTTCATCCATGTCATACTAATAAGATGGCATACCCTCATGCAGCATGTCGATCACTTGCCGGATTAGCGGTAAAGAATCCTTTACTTCAAACCGCAGATTTAATTTGTCCATAAGTGGTGCTAAAAAATGGGCCGTTTTTCATCGATCATGATAGTTTCCGGGATGCCTTTTATCGACTCCAACATCTTTAAAAATTCACCTTGCAAAATAGCGGGACTTAAGTCATTGGATACCAGGTTCTGATACATTATCAGCCCCTGCGTTTGATCAACCGCCAGGACTAATAACGGAAAAACCGGTCGTTCATCCGGCTCATTTTGAACAGGCATATCCATATACTCCATGGTAAACTCGATGGCTGCAGGCAGTTTAGCCAGCTTTTTCACCCTTTTCAATGCAAGCTCAGACACAGCAAGTGGAACTTCCGGGGCCTCTTCTGCAATATCTTCCAGCTCAACAACTTGATTTTGAAACACAACGGGCCCCTTTTCTTCGTGGGGAACTTTTACAAGGACCTCTTCATCAAACAGCATATCCGGCATGTCCAATCCATCCGTGATTTCCTGATAAACCTCCATTGACTGTTCCATCCCTAGAAGCATCAGCCTTGCTTCCTCGTCATCCATAAGCCATGGATAAAACCCAGGTTTATAGCTTCTGAACGACGGCCAGCTTTTCCGTCCGCGAAACGGGACATCATATGATTTAATGAGCTTGTAATCTTCTTTTTCCAGGTCGTCCCGATCCTCATAACTGAGCAGCAAGCTGCGCTGATTCACAACATATTCAAAATCGACTTCCCTCTCGGTCAATGAATCCATTAATGAGGCATATCCATCATCCCCTATGTAAACGGCCAGTCCAAACATCATAAAAGGTGGAGTTGCTGTCAATTTGAATTTTACGCCAGACCGGCATACCAACATGCTTTAATGTTACTTTCATCTCATAAATCATTTCATCACCTACTTTTATTATAGTGTAGCATATTTTTGGTCTTTGGCGTGTGTTGGGAAAAAGATAAACCGGCACCCAATCACAACGACTTTCCAACACCGTACAAGCGCCCATTACATACCCTATTATCGATGAAATCAAGGAGGTATGTTTGATGTATTATGACTTTAGCCAGTACCCTTATGCCTGGAATCCGGCTACCAATCCCAACAGTATGCCGTACCCATACAGTTTCTATCCGGATGAAGCACCGCGGCACGAGCAATCCAAACAGAAAGCTAAAACCGGGCACACACATGCCCATTACGGCTCAACAACCTGTGACGACAAGCATAACCATCTGCATCCAGGCGTAACCAGCACACCGATTGAAACGGATGAAGGCCATGTTCACATAATTTACGGCAACACAACATTCGATGACGGGCATATCCATTATTATGAGGCATACACAAGTCCGCCAATTTCTTTGGGGAATGGTTACCACACACATTATGCCGAAATCACAACAACAGAAAATGACGGGCATACTCATGTGATTAAAGGCTATACAGCGGCATCAAAAAGGTGAGCGGGAATTATAAAACCCCCGCTCTTTTCTATGGCATATTTTTGCAAAGAATGTGATAATAGATTACATAGAAAGGAGCGAACCCGCATGTATGGTAAAAAGCGTCATAAAAAACCTGTCATTAACGAACCAGGCTGGACGGTCGATGACTACTATCAGCTGCCGGAAGATGGCAACCAGTATGAAATTGTCAATGGCATACTTGACCTCAAACCATCACCAACTACAACACATCAACGCATCAGCCACCGCTTGGAAAGAACACTAACTGACCCATGCGAAAACGACTACATCATCCTGCACTCGCCAATTGACGTTATTCTTTCCAATACAGAAACACGCCAGCCGGATATTCTCATGATCCACCGCAGCCGAGAGCATATCATTGAAGAACATGCTATTGTCGGCCCGCCTGATTTAGTGATTGAAATCCTCTCTCCCAACAGCGCAAGCCGGGACCGGATGATGAAAAAACAAAGCTATGCCCAGTTTAATATACCCGAATATTGGATTGTCGACTACAAGAACGAGGCAATCGAACAATATGTGCTCGATTCGGAAAGCCGGCAATATAAACTAATGGAAGTGTTTGAAGCCGATGACACCGTCACATCTGAGCGCTTGCCATGTGTGTCTTTTATTGTGAAAGATGGATTGAAGCTTTAATAGGAGTCAGACAGGTGATGCAAAACCAGCTTTTTCAAAATATATTTTCTTAATTTCAGGAAGCACAAAACGTCTATACAAATCAAGAAAATTCCGATAGAATAATGATTACCTCATATTCATAATATTCATTAAACCATATGTAAGCGCATTCGAATGTCAGGAGGAACTTGAATGGAAATCGGGTTGTTTCAAAAGCAAACGATGAACCTTGTGATGACAACTGAACTCAGACAGGCGATTTCTTTGCTACAATACAACACGATTAGTTTATCCCAGTTCATACAAGAACAAGCTGTTGAAAACCCTTTAATAGAGCTGGAAGAACAATCCATAGAGTCCCGCGTTGAAGATGGACTATCCTTTCCAAAGAAGCAAAGCCCGGGCCATAACGATAATGATGTCAGTCCGTTAGATTTAATTGCAGCGCAAGATCAACAGAATTTCACCGACGATTTGTTGGAACAGGCACAATATCTTAATATTGATGTTAAAGAACGAACTATTTTACGATACTTAATCCTCAACTTGGATGACAACGGCTATTTACCTTTAACAGCTGCTGAGGTTGCGGATCAGCTAGAGGTAAATAGAAAAACCGTTGAAAATTGCATTGGGATTCTGCAGCGACTGGAGCCGGTCGGTGTCGGCGCCAGAAATGTAAGCGAATGCCTGCTCTTGCAAGCAAATTACTATTATCCAAATCATCCGCTGATGCACACTGTTATAAAGAATTATATTGAAGCACTGGCGAATAAAAAATGGAAGGAACTATCAAAACAACTGGATATTCCTTTAAGTGATGTAAAGCAGATTTCCGATAATATTGTAGCACTTAACCCAAGACCATGTTCCGGACTTTCTGCCTCAAGCCTAAACTATTCGTACCCAGACATTACGATTGAAAAAACAGAAAGTAAGGATTACTCGATAGCCTTGAACGATCGTTATTTGCCCAAGATCTTCCTTAATCAAAACTATATGAATTTAAAAGACAGTAATCCAAGCACGTCAAATTATATTAAAGAAAATTATCGGCAATACCTATGGCTGATTAAAAGCCTTGAACAGCGCAGATCCACGATATTAAAAATCACAGATACTATTGTTAAGAAGCAGCATGGTTTTTTGGAGCACGGCTATTCTCATCTTCAACCAATGACATTAAAAGAAGTAGCCGAATCAATTGAGATGCATGAATCTACGGTCAGCAGAGCTACGAAGAATAAAGTTGTACGGACGCCAAATGGCTCTTATGAAATGCATCGGTTGTTCACATCAAAACTCGAAAAGAATAATGGTAGTAATGTCTCTTCTGCCCAAGTTAAACAATTATTGAAACAATTGATTGAAGGTGAAGACAGAAAAAAACCCCTTTCTGATCAAAAACTAGCCGAGTACATTGATAATGAAAACGGCATAACCATTTCCCGTCGAACAGTTGCAAAATACCGAGAAGAACTTAACATACTTTCGTCATCTAAACGGAAGATAATTGTATAAGATTAAAGAAAAATTCGAAAAGCATACAATTTCAATCCTAATTCGAAATGTTTGGTATTGAATAACATTAACATATTGAAAAGGCCGCCCTATAACAGGACGGCCTTTTTTATCATTGCAGATTTACCCAAACACTTTTTACTTCCGTATAATTATCTAAAGCATAGTTACCCATTTCACGGCCGATTCCAGACTGCTTATACCCACCGAATGCTGCTGCAGGATTTTCCTGGTTGGTATCATTGATCCAGACCGTTCCTGCCTTCAGACGACGCGCCACCCGGTGACCTGTTCGGATATTTTCCGTCCAGACTGCAGCGGCCAATCCATAGTCACTGTCGTTTGCCCGGCGGATTGCTTCCTCCGTTGTATCAAACGGAAAAACCGCCACAACAGGGCCGAAGATTTCTTCTCTGGCAATACGCATATCATCTTCCACATCGGCAAAAACGGTTGGCTGTACGAAATATCCTTTATCAAATACTTTGTCACCACCAGCTGCGAGCCTGGCACCTTCTTCTTTGCCAATTTGGATATAGTTCAGCACGCGGTCAAATTGCTCTTTGGAAACGAGTGGTCCCATTTCGGTGTCCGTATCCATCCCGTTACCTAACTTCGTAGCTTTGGCACGCTTAGCTAACTCCTCTACCACACGTTCATAGTGCTTGCGGTGAACATAGACCCGTGAAGTCGCGCTGCAGTTTTGTCCGTGATTATCCATAATTCCCGAAAAAGCTGCATCAATTGCCTTTTCGACATCTGCATCCTCCAAAATAAGATTCGGTGATTTACCTCCAAGTTCAAGGGTTACATCCTTAACCTGGTCTGCAGCTTTTCGCATAATCGATTTGCCTACATCCGTTGAACCAGTAAACGCGAGCTTATCAATATCTTTATGATTTACAATGGCCTCACCAGTTGTTTCGCCATACCCTGGAACAATATTAACAACACCATCTGGGAAACCAGCTTCTTTTAACAGGCCCGCTGCATACAGCAACGAGAGCGGTGTCTGCTCTGCAGGCTTCAAGACAGACGTACAGCCTGTTGCTAGTGCAGCACCTAGTTTCCATGAAGCCATGGATAATGGAAAATTCCACGGAATAATCTGTCCCACCACACCAACCGGCTCATGCTCGGTATAGTTTAAATAATCAGGAGAAATTGGTGTTGTTTGTCCAAGGACTTTTGTAGCCCATCCTGCATAATACCGGAAATGTTCCACAGTACCATCAATATCATCTTCTAAGGCAATGGTGTACGGCTTGCCATTATCCAGTGATTCTAACTGCGCAAGCTCCTCTCTATTCTGTTCGAGCAAATCTGCAAACTTGTAAATTAGATGAGATCGTTCCGCTGTAGTCATAGTTGCCCATTCACTATTTTCAAATGCTTCTCTTGCAGCATTGACGGCTTTATCAACATCATCTTCCCGTGCTTCACTGACTTCAGCCAAAACTTCTTCCGTAGCTGGATTATACACTTTGAATTTTTCACCGCCCTCTGCGGGTGTATATGCTCCATTAATAAAGAGCTCCTTTTCCCCTTCCAAAAAAGCTTTTACTTTTGGCTTTAATTCTACTTGTGATGTAATCATGCGAACATCCTCCTTCAAAATTATGAATGTATAGTGAAACGCCAACTTTCACGGGGATTCAACCTCTCCGCTAGCCATTGACCCTCAAATGCTAAGCAGAGGGACTGTTCCGTTAAAGCTGGCTCATGATGTTGGTAAACCATCAATCGCTGCTGAATCAAGTGCAGCTAACAATTCTTTTAGCGTTTTATCCTCATCCTCTGTTAATCCCAGCCTTGGTTTTCTGGAAGGTCCACCAGCCAATCCTTGCAGATCCATCGCCCGTTTAACGATTTGTACATATTTTCCGGATCCTTCGATAAAGTTGCAAAGTGGAAGTACTTTATCATACAGTTCCCACGCCAGTTCCATTTTGTTTTCCTGTACACTAGTAAACAAGTCTGTTACTAATCGTGGTGCTATATTTCCAGCAACGGAGATCCAGCCCGTGGCTCCCACTAAAAGTGATTCAAGAGCCAAGTCGTCGGATCCACAAAATGTCTCTATAAAACCTTTCCCTTGTCTTGAAATATCACGTGCTTTGCCTATATCCCCACTGGACTCCTTAATATGGGTGATATTGCTGACATCACGGGCAACGTTTAAAATTGTCTCCGTCCCGATATCCACACCAGATGTAAATGGGTTATTGTAAATCATGACCGGAAAAACGTACCGATTCTGCTACTGCCTTGAAATGTTCGTAAATTTCCTCATCCTTTGGGTGTGCATAATAGGAGTTGATCAGCAATGCTGCATCTGCCCCTGCTTCCTCGGCATGCTTTGTGTACATGATAGCATCTTTTGTTGTTTCCGCAGCGGTACCGATAATCAATGGAATCCGCCCATTGACTTGTTCCACCGCCAACTCAGCAGTTTTTAATTTTTCTTCTTTCGTCAAACTGACAAACTCACCGGTGCTTCCATTAACTGCAATTCCTGCAACGCCCTGCGAAATAAAGTATTCAATATTCTCCTTTAATCCTTCATAATTAACCTCTTCATCTTCATGCATCGGTGTAACGAGTACTGGAAAAGCTCCCTTTAATTCTTTCATTTTCACTACTCCTCCTTCATTAATTTACATTACTTGTTTATGAGTTAACTATCTTGGTTGTACGCTGGTTATAATCCGCATCGTCTGATTTCGTATACCATATAAACTTATTCGTAAAACCGTATAGGACGGATAGAATAATAACCAAAAATTAAACCATAGAAAAGGTAAATAAGACATTGTTGACACACCTAAAGTAGTAGCCATGAATACACCACCATCAGACCACGGTACCATTGGGGTTGTGACGGTTCCTCCTGCTTCGGTGTTTCTGGAAAGTATTCGACGGTCAATTTGTAAACGATCATAATTTTCTTCCGTAATTTTACTAGCTGTAATAATTGAAACGTAGGCTGCACCACCAAAAAAGTTTCCAAAAAAACCAGAAAGTATTGTTGTTAAAGTTGTTTTCCCCGCATTGTCTGCCCATGCAAGCATTTTCAAGCAAATCACACGCAATATTCCTGTTTTCTCCATCACCCCCCCAACACCTAGGGCAAACAAGATTAAAGCAATACGTCGAGCATAAAGGCAATACCACCACGATTTAATAGATTGTCAATGAACTCCACCCCTGAGTTAATCTCACTACCTTCATACAGAATGTTAATAGACTCCAGAATCCCTACTCCCTGAAACATAAAGGCCCAAATAGATCCTAATAATGCTCCGAATAAAATAACGGGTATGGAAGGCATTTTTAGTGTCAGCAGTATTATGACGATAGCAGCAGGTATCAGCATATGCCAGCCAATGTTAAAGTATTCTTTTAGTGAAGCCATGGTTGCTTCAGCTTGCGACAAATCACCACTGTTACTGATAAAGAAATACCCAGTTATCACAAATAATATTCCTGCTATCAGGAATGCCGGGCCACTGACATACAACATCGATTTAATATGATCAATTAAATTAACCTTGGATAGTGACGCCGACATTACCGTTGTATCTGATAAAGGGGAAAGTTTATCCCCAACATAACAACCGGAAATCACGGCACCAGCTACTAGGGGTACCGGCAAACCAAAACTAGCCCCAATTCCCATCATTGCTATCCCAGCTGTTCCCGCGGATCCAAAGGATGTCCCTGTAGCAATCGAAGTAATGGCACAAATAATGAATGCAGCTAGAAGGAAAATACTGGGATGAATAATAGTTAAACCATAATAGATAATACTAGGAACAATACCACCTGCAATCCATGTACCAATTAATGCTCCTACAGAAATAAGAACCAGTACGGCTTCTGACCCATCATAGATTCCTTTTAATAACCCATCCTGCATTTCTTTATAAGAATAGCCAATCCTCCAACCTACCAGCATAATCATAAACCAAGTCGTTAATAGAGCCAGCTGAATTGGTATACCAAATTCCACTACAAACAAAACATAATCAAAATAAATGAAATTAACACAAACAAGACCTCTGGCAATGTAGGCAATCGCTTATCGGTACTCATCATTCCACCCCTTTGTATTCTAAAAAGGATCTTCCTTTACTTCCAGACTCGTGTGGTGAACGATGCATTTCTGTTACTTAAGCAGAAAGCCATACTCTAATGGGTCCTCTTGATCGTATAGAAACTGGTGTTCACCGGTAACAAATGCTTGTGTTTCAATAGAAAAGCGGTGTGCTGATTCCCCATCTTGGATGGCACTCAACTGACTTCCAAAAATGCTATGATTTACAATTTGTAATATCTGTTCACCTTTTTCTAATAGTGCAGTATAAATGGCAAACGTACTGTCAACTCCAGGCGACCGCAAAATAGCCCCATCCATTTCAAATGTGACAGACCGTACTTCCTCTGGGGAAATAGATTCCATTAGGATCATGCCATCAATGTTTTCTCCCTCCATTCCAGCAATATTTTGCTTTCCCCATTCCATAATGGAAGATAAATATTTCATTTCAATAGCTGGTATGGATTCAGGAAGTGAATGTAATGCATAACGCCTTAACCCATCAACTTCCGCTAATTGAAAAGCCCCATTTGACTTAATTAGGGAACAGTCGCCACTTTTTAATCTCAGCTTTATCAACTATTTGTTTGTCTACATGTGCATTGACAGTATAAATACCATCAACTGTTTCTACCTCGTATGCACCATTTTTCCTGGCTACATTTCCTGTTTCCAGCAATGCTGTCAGCGTTGCCATTAACCCGCTATAGCTGAACCGATTTTCGTTTTTATGATCCACAAACAACACAGCATAATCCGCCTTCATAGATGGAGTAACAATACACCCGTTAATGCCCCGGTGACCGCGGGGTTCATTTAATAAGAGTGCTTTTTCATGTGCGTAATGCTGTTCAACTTTCATTTGGTTTGTAGTTATATCATGTGTGTGAAACTGTATTGGTGAGTGAATGATTATCCGAAACGCCTCTCCTGCTACATGTGCATCGATGGTCGTAAACATTTGACTAAAGTTCATCTAGACGCCCCCTTTCTAATGTTCTTCCATTGGCGGGATTAATAGAAAACCTTCCCTTAGGGAATCGCTTACATTATAGAAAAAACGATGCATTCCCATAACCCATGCGGAGCCAGTTACTTCCGGAAGAACTGCTTGATAGTCTTCAACATTTGACACCTCGAGAATTCGTGCCTTAAATAAAGTACCCACAATACTTTCATAAACGAACAGGTCATTTACATCAAGTTCTGACTGTGTATGCAATACAGCGAGTTTGGCCGAGGTTCCTGTTCCACATGGTGATCGATCAATTCCGCCCGGTGGTACAACAACGGTATTTTTCAAATTTGCTTCTGGATGAACGGGATCCGTGAAAAATTCAATATGGGTTAGTCCCTTTATAAATGGAAATTCTGGATGAACAATTTGCTCAGACTGATTGATTGCATTTCTGATCGTAATAGCCTGATCAATGATAGCCGAGGCATTTTCAGTTGTTAGTTCCAACCCCATTTTTCGTGCATCGATAATTCCATAAAAGTTTCCACCGTAAGCAATATCACATTCCACACGGCCAACCCCTTCTACATCTATTTCAATGGATTTTAATAGAAACGAAGGCACATTGGCAAACGTCACTTCTTTCGCTTTTCCATTTTGTACTTTAATCTTTGTTTTGACCAGTCCAGCTGGTGTATCCACATTTAGGTTGGTATATGGCTCATTTACTTCTACCATCCCTGTTTCTATTAAAGCGGTACAAAATCCAATGGTGTCATGCCCGCACATCGGTAAATAACCACCCGTTTCCACATATATAACACCTACATCAGCATCTGGGTGACAAGGAGGAACCATCAAAGCCCCGGACATTACATCATGCCCTCTCGGCTCGTTCATCAAAAACTTTCTTATCCAATCATAATGTTCTTTCATGTAAAGCATTTTCTCCGACATTGTTTCCCCCTCTAATTCCGGTAAGCCGCTTAAAACGGTCCGAGTTGGATTTCCGCCAGTATGTGTATCGATAGTGTTAAATAACCGCTGATAGTCCATCTAATTTGTCACCCTCTCTTTAAAACGGTCATACCGCAACGGCTCTAATGGTATTGATGTCTCTTTTCCAGAAACCATTTCTTGGATTACTTTCCCTGTAATTGCTGCCAAGCTAATCCCATCCCCTTCATGACCTGCAGCAATATAAAACCAGGGACTTCATCGACGTGTGAAACAATTGGCAGATGGTCCTCTGTCCATGGTCGTAATCCGGCATATGTTCGAATCATCATCATATCCGCCATTTTGGGATAAAATCGTACAGCTCGTTTAGCGATATATTTCGTTACTTCGTGATTTACCTTTAGGTCAAATCCGTTAAATTCTCTACTGCTACCAATCAAGAAATTTTGGCTTTCTGTTGGCTCAAATACGAGAGCTACCCCATATTTATCAGTTATGGGATCAACCACCCGTTCACCGCCAATTTTGAGATAAGATAGCCGAACTCCATCACTTTTCTAAGCCCGACAGGTTGTTCCCTTGAAGCGACAATGAGTTGCCCTTTCCTGGGTTCGATTGGAATATCGACACCAAGCATGTCACCAATATACGGCGCCCAAACACCACAAGCATTGACCACTTGATTCGCTGAAAATGTTTCTTGATTCGTTTCAATGACAAATTGACCAGAACTGTTTTTCGTTACATTTTTCACTTCAGTATGGGTATGTATCTTAGCCCCATTCTTTTGAGCACTTTGAAACATGGAATACGTCAGCATATATGGATTAACCGTGGAATCCGTTTTGCATTCCAGTCCTCCATACAGATCATCAGCAAAATACCTGGATTCATTCCGCAAATCTTCCCGGTCAAGCATTTTAAATTCCAGTCCCGCCTCCTGCTGCTGATTAACCCATTTTTGAGCCGCTTCAAGTTCCTGGTCATTCTCGCAAACCAGAATACTTCCCGGATTACGATATTCAAATGAAATCTCTAAATCGTTATTCAATTCATGCACAAGCTGCTGACTTTTCAAGGACATCTGACTGTCAAATCCGGGATCTTTATCGATGGCTAGGATATTTCCGTCACACCTTGAAGAAGTGCCACTCGCCAACTCCTTTTTTTCGAGAACTGTTATATCCAAACCCGCTTTCGAGCAATAGTACGCAATTGCTGCACCCATAATGCCGCCACCAATGACAACAATATCTTGATGATGAAAGTTCCCCATAAATCTTCCTCTCCATTTACCTTCACATATCTTAATGCAATTTCCATGCCAAAATAAATAATTCCGTCATTGCTTGGATTGCTATTGATTTTATAACGAAAACGTGTAAAAATAATTGGAAAGTGTTTAAATATTTATACAAAAGAAAGGAGTTTGGAGCAATGCGAATGCTTCAATCCATTCAATCCTTTGTAAATAATTATTTTGTTGTGGTTGACCACGAAGAAACTGCTACACATGAATTACAGAGACAAGTTGAAGCATCTTATTCGAAAAAAGTACTCCTACAAAAAGAAAATAACTTTTATGACGTCCGACTTTCAGATAATAATCCTGCCTACCTACTTTGCGCTACGATTTCATTTGATGATGACATCGATAAGGTATACGTCCGGTTGACCGAAAGCGAGTGCCTAGTCGTTTTTGGACAAGCACCGCGAAATAATCGGCTATATAAGTGCTGCCGAATTGTGTCAACATCTATACAATAACTATCTGCAGTTAAATGCTTTTATTGATACGATACTTGATACAACAGATGAATCATGCACCGTTGTCGACCGGGACAAAAATGTTGTTACTTGGACAAAAGGTGCGGAACAGCTATTTTCAGTAAAACAGAAAAACATAATCGGAAGGCCAATCACCGAGTTTTTCAACCGGGACCGATTGGAAATCCTTAGCGCACTTGAAAAAGGAACTTCTGTGCGCCATCAACAACATAAAGCGAAAGAAAACCAAGTTGTGCTCATAAACTCGAATCCAGTCTACTTTAAGAAAGAAATTATTGGCGCCGTTGTCTCGGAAACGGATATAACCAGTCAAATAAGACTTAATAAAGAACTGTATAATGCTAGTGAAAAACTGTTTAATCTGGAAAAAGAAGTAACAAAGCTAACAGCAAGCGAAGATCCTTTTCAAAACATACGGGGTAACAGTCCAGTACTTAACAAGACAATTGACAAGATTAAAAAGCAGCCTCTACAGATGCTAGTATTCTAATCCATGGTGAAAGCGGTGTTGGCAAAGAACTTTTTGCAAAGGCAGCTCACAACGTCCGTGAAGACAAGGAAGCACCATTCGTTGCTATTAATTGCGGCGCCATCCCCTCCCCTTTATTTGAAAGTGAGATATTTGGCTATGAAAAAGGGGCCTTTTCCGGAGCAGATCAGAAAGGTAAAAAAGGCAAAGCACAGCTTGCCAAAGGTGGAACATTATTTTTAGATGAAATTGGTGAAATGCCACTGGAAATGCAAGTGAAAATGCTGCGCCTACTGCAGGAGAAAAAATTTTATCCTGTTGGTGGAACAAAAGAAATTGAAGTTGATTTCCGTGTCATTGCAGCCACCAATAAAGATTTACAGGAACTCGTGAAGGAAAATAAGTTCAGGGCCGATCTATACTATCGCTTGAATGTCGTCAGCATGGAAATACCTCCACTACGTAAGCGACCAGCAGATATCATTGAACTAACCCATTATTTTCTACATGAAATATCCATTAAATATAACAGGCCGGTTGATGGTATCTCTCAGGATATCATGCAAGCATTACTCCGGCATTACTGGCCTGGGAATACGAGGGAACTAAAAAAATGTCATTGAACGATTGGTAGTATTCTCAGAGGATGGAGAAATAAAACTGGATGAACTTCCATTTGAATTCGATACAACCAGGACTTCTTCCAACACTAGTCAATTCGAAATCAATCACAACGACAACCGCTCGCTGAGTGATAGACTTCAAGATGTTGAGAAAAACATCCTTTTAAATGAATTGGAAAAAGCGAATGGAAACAAAACTTCAATGTGCGAAAAACCTGAATATCACCCGTGCTACACTGTACAACAGATTCAAAAAACTCGGGATAACTTAGGTGAAATTCCTATCAGTGTTAGCCCTTACTGCTCGTTTATTCAGAATACAAAATTATTGGCATCATTCTTGCATGTAATCTCATATAACTATTTATTATTTTCAGAGGTGATCCAATTGACCAATCATGAATTAATGGTATGCCGCTGTGAAGAGGTTACCTTTAAAGATCTCAGTGAAACCGCGGAAAAATATAATTGCTCAGCGAGAGAATTAAAGCTTCGCACACGTGCCGGCATGGGTTATTGTGGCGGCAGAACTTGCCGAACACTTGTTGATAAAGTGACATCTGATTTAGGAAAGGATTCCCGAAACCAGATCACATTAAAATATCAACCCCCTGTTCGCCCGGTCAACTTCGGTGACTTAAAGGGAGGCGAGCACAATGAGTGAGCGAATCATCAACCATCCTGTCCTTGGTCCGTTGGAGGAGCAAAAAGAAGTATCGTTCACATTTAATGGTCAAACATTACAAGGCAGAGAGAACGAGTCGATTGCAGCTGCACTATTAGCCAATGGTATACGCACATTGCGCCTTCATGAAGATAGCGGCTCCCCAAGAGGCATCTATTGCAACATAGGTCACTGCTTTGAGTGTCGTATAACTGTCAATGGGAAACAAGGTGTCCGTGCGTGTCTTACTCCATTACAGGAAGGAATGACCGTTCAAGGCGGTGGCCCGCTTCCTTCACCGGTAAGGGATTGGAGGGAATCACATGAATGATGTAATTGTTATCGGAGCAGGTCCAGCTGGATTATCTGCTGCAATTACCTGCGCGCGCCAAGGGTTACAGGTACTCTTAATCGATGAATATATGAAACCCGGCGGACGCTTGCTCGGACAGCTCTATGAGGAACCGGACGGAACCTGGTGGAATGGTATAAAAGAGTCTGCCCGATTACATCAGCAAGCAATCGATCTTGGAGTGCACGTGCAATTAAATACACCTGTTCATAACTTAGAACGAGACGAAGACCAATGGACTATTTATACGGAACAAAGAATATATTCTACTAATCATTTGCTGCTGGCAACCGGAGCAGCAGAATCCCCAGTGCCTGTTCCCGGCTGGACACTTCCTGGTGTCATGTCCGTCGGCGCAGCGCAAGTGATGACAAATGTCCATCGAGTGAAGCCAGGAAATAGAGGAGTTATCGTTGGAATTAACGCCCTTTCTGCCGTTATAGCATCAGAATTGAAGCTGGCAAAGATTGATGTAGCAGCACTAACCTTGCCGAAGTTGAACCAGCTTACAACTGATGCCGCTCAGCCAAAGAAAGTGATGAACAACCTGCTTCATGTTGCGCATATGGCACCATCTGCTCTACTACGGACAGGAAGCAAACTGATGAAAAGCGACTTAATGAAACAATTAGGTATTAACTTCTACCCTAAAAGCGGATTTAAAATGTGGGGGATTCCGATTCAGCTTCGAAAATCAGTTGTGGAAATTACGGTGATAAACAAGTAGAAGGTGTGAAGCTGGCAGCCGTTCGACCTGACGGAGAAATTATCCCCGGTACAGAGGAGTCCATCTCCTGTGATTTTGTTTGTATTGCTGGTGGCTTATACCCATTGACGGAACTTGCAGCTGTTGCGGGCTGCCCATTTTATCTCATTGATGAACTCGGCGGCTATGTCCCGCTTCACAATAACCAAATGGAGACAGCTTTAGATGGTCTATACGTTGCCGGTAACATCACCGGGATTGAAAGTGCAAAAATCGCTATTGATCAGGGGACTGTGGCAGGATTGACCATTGCAGCCAACCACGGTGTCAACGGACTTGAGGAAGCCACCGAGCAGGCCATTCATTCGGTTGAACAAACAAGGGATGGGGTCCCATTTCAATTTGACCCTGATGTAAGACGAGGTAAACAGATTATGAAGGAAAAATGGGAGGAATACCAAGTAAACAAAACTAAAACACCGGTTGATTAAAAAAGAAAGTACGTGTTTGGGTGATGCAGCAGCATTCAACAGACGTGAAGCCCTAGAAAACTAGCCAAATCAAAAGGCCCATTTAGGCTTATCTAATGGGCCTTATTGTGTTTATAGGAACAGCTAATACAATTGGTGTCAGTATAATTCTATAAACTTGTTAAACATTGCACCTAAACTTTCAAGTTTCATTGTTAAAAACCGAAGCCAATAACAGATCACAGATAGTTTTTCACAACACCTGTTCAGTGGACTATAGAATTCATATATACTTTCCCGGTATCAGTTATATGTTAAATCCTTAAGCTCTCTTGGGTATTCTGTTATAAGTTTGTTTCCGCTTTTCGTTAAGATTAAAGTATCTGAATGGCGGAAACCACCATTCCTGGTATAAATATTCCTGGCTCTATAGTAAATACCATCCCTTCTTGAAGTACCAAATCGTTATCAAATCTTAAATATGGTTTTTCATGTGCGGATATGCCAATTCCGTGACCAACTCGATGATTAGCATACTCTACAAAACCTTCCTTTTTTAAAACGTCTCTTGATACCTCATCCACTTCAGCAGCCGTAACACCTGGCTTGATAAATTCCATTGCTTTCTGTTGAGCAATTTTGGCCGCTTCAAAGCCTCTTTTTGATCATCGGTTAATTCACCTAAGATAATAGTACGTTCAAGCTCTGCCCGGTAGCCATTTAACGAAACTTGCCTACTATGAATAATAATATCACCTGATTGAAGTTTCCTTGTATTTGAAAAACATGTGGCATGACGGTCCTTTTTTATTCCAGAAGGCGACATAACAAATAAATCAAGTGTTGAATCAGGGTGATTCTTAGCTGTTTCCTCAAACAACGCCTTTGTTCCTACTGCATCCATTTCAATTTCAGTAATTCCTTCTTTACAAGCATTTAATGATGTACTAACTGCAAGATTAGATATTCTTCCTGCCTCCTCCATTAGTTTAAGCTCCTCGTTATCCTTCACATAACGCATCTCTACAATTTTTTCACCTAAGTCTACAACCTCGAAACCTAAACTTTTAATAAAGTCAACTTGCTGGGCGGGAGTAGAATCCATATCCACTCCAATTTTAGATCCTGCTGCATATTTAGATAGTAATAGTTTGAGATGTTGAAACGGACTAGTTCCTTCATGTGCCATTTCGGGATGCTCATAGTACACCAAAACATTATCTATGTTAGCTTCATTCCTTGCATGAATTTCCTCTAGAGCTGGAACAATTAGGTTAGTTGAATCGTTATCTACTAAATAGATAATTGGACGTGAATACATAATTGCTTTAAAACCACTTAAATAGTATTGATGATCAGGATTTGCAACAACAGTAGCAACTATGTTCCTTTCATCCATAAAAGATCTTATTTCTGCCAAACGATGGTTCACCTTCATTTAAATCACTCCCAATTAGTTTATATTTATTTATAGAGAGCTCCACATGGTTGTCTGTGAATATCGCTCCCGTTTTTGAAAAGCCTGTAGATTAATATTCATCTAATGTTTTGGATAAGGCAAGGAATACTATTTAACTATTGATTTGTTATTATTTTGTTGTGATATTTTGTTTTTATTACTTGTTGCTAATGACACCACGATAAGTGTAAAAACCGATAGTGGCAAAGATACAATCACACTATTCCAATCTAAGGGCTTACTAAGCGCCTGTTCCCAAATAATGGTTGCACTGCCTCCAACTATAATTGAGGATAATGCCCCCGTAGCGGTTGCTCTCTCCCAAAAGAATGCTGCTAACACCACCGGTGTAAGCGCTGCTCCATACATGGTATAAGCATACATTTGTAAATCTAAGACACTTGGGAAAAATGTTCCCAAAAAATAGCCAAAAGCACCAAGACCAACAACTGCTATACGGCTTAGACGTAAATAGTTCTCTTGAGATAATTCACCTTTAAAACGAGCATAGATATCATATACAATATTTCCTGCACTTGATAACAAAAAGAGTTAGATGTCGTAATAATTAATGCAACGGCTGCAGCTAAAATCAGGGATCCAATTGGCACCGGCACCCCATCTGCTGCAACTTGGAGAATTGCCATATCAGTATTTTCAAGGGATGGGTATAAAATAACAGCTGATGCTGCAATGATAATTACTGACATTAAAATGAGGGCATTTCCAAAGAAAAAACCAATAGTTGATTTACTTGCGGTACTCACACTTTTGCGGATGAGAAACGATTGTACATATTCTGGTCACCCATAAGTAGTAATAATGTTGGTAAAAAAAAGCCGATTAGTTGTATTACCGTTAAGCCACCGGACCAAGTTAATTGATGTTTAGGTAACTCATTTGCTAATCCTGAAAACCCTTCAACACTGGGTAAAATAAAAGGGAGGGCTAATAATAAACCAAAAACAATTAATATAGAGCTAATTAAATCCGTATAGGCAACTGAGAACATACCCCCTGTTACAGCTAAAAAGATTACAAAAATCGCTATTAGCAACGTTCCCGAACCTTCAGAAAGATTTGTTATAATGCTTAAAATATTTCCTCCACCAATGAATTGGTACGATGCAATTCCTGCATAAGCAAGCAACATGAAGATTGAAGCAACTAAGCGAGTAGTACTCCCAAATTTAGTCTCTAAAATTTCTGGTAATGTGTTTTTTTCTAATCCTCTTACTTTACCAGCTATAAAGTACAAAATAATAATCCCAATTGGCGCACCTGCAAAATAAATTATACCTGCTAATGGACCATACTGATAGACAAAGCTAGCACCACCTAGAATTGTTCCAGATCCGACCCAAGTCGCTAGCAAGGTTCCAGCTAATACAACTCCTGGTAAACGACGTCCTGCCACTAAAAAATCTTCATTCGTTTTACTTCTCTTTTGGCAAAATAAATACTTAGAAGTAACATAACGAGAACGTACGCCACAATTACGATTACATGCATTAAAATTCACCAATCCTTTCATTTCTATTTTTGCTAGACCTTACATCTAAAATCATTCTGATACAAAAATATTAACTATAAAAACGTTGTTAGTATCTACTCCCAGCCATGTGTGACCGTTCAGTGAAATTGAACATTTTTAGCATTTAATTTTAAAGTCTAGTAAAGGATAGTTCATTATGCTGATTTATTCTAATTCTGATGAACAATTTCTCCACTCTTGTAAACTTGTTCTATTTTACTAAGATTCTTTAAATTATTTAATGGGTTTTGCTTTACTAGAGCAAAATCCGCAACATATCCTTCTTTTATTTGCCCTATTGTATGCCCTAAGATTTTCCCCGCATTAGACGTTGCTGTCTTTAGAATTTCTTTATTATCGGGATAAAGTTCATACATCTGTAGAAGTTCTTCGACAACAGCTGGATGTTTAACCTGAGGGGCTCCCGCATCGGTTCCACATCCAACTAAAATATTTTTTATTAAAACTTTTTAAATGCTTCGCCATGTATTTTAACTATTTCCCTCGCTTTTGCTTGAGCATAATCTGGAATACCACTCACATAAGCATTTTGCTTATAAGTATATAATGTTGGTATCCAAGCAATGTTTTTATCTTTCATTTTTGAATAAGTTCGTTATCCAAAATGTCCATGCTCTATCGTATCAACCCCTGCCTCAATTGAATTTAAAATACCTTCTCGTCCTATAGCGTGAGATGCAACTTTAAGTCCAAATTGGTGTGCAGTATCACATATAACTTTTAATTCTTCATAATTAAGTTCCGAATTTTGAACTGATTCACCTTCAGTTCTTCCATAAACACCTCCTGTTGCACTAACTTTTATAACTTTAGCCCCTTTATAAATTTGTTGACGGGTTGCCTTTAAAGCCTCCTGAGGGCCATCTAAAAAGCTTGCCCAAAAAGGATCATGTCCTCCCGTCATAGTTAAAGTTTTACCACAAGCAATTAAATTAGGTCCTTTACAAATTCCCCGTTTGATTCCCTCCGCAATATGCAGTGAAATATCTCCTACTGAACCAACGTCTCGAACCGTTGTAACCCCTTTATGGAGATATTTTTGACAATTATATGCTGCACGTATGACCATTTGTTCATAGGACTCTTTTTCTTGAGTTTCAACAGGATTAAGTGAACCATCCCACATCAAATGAACATGAAGGTCGATCAAACCAGGAACCATATATTGACCAGAGGCACTAGTTGTTGGTAAATCTTCCGGAAGTTCATGTTCAGGTGCTACCTTTTGAACAATCCCATTTTTAATCCAAACTGCGTAATCGGATTTTTTCATTAACTCTTCGCCATAAAGTACATTCACATCGGTTATAATTCGATCCACTAAAGAACCCACCTTTTAATTGTTTCTCGTATTCATAACTTTCAAATATCTAATGCAAGAAGAATGCCAATCTCTTAGATCAGGAAGGCAAAATACCTTATTTCCTATCTAGTTAGCAAATAGGAAACCAATAGTTCAAATATACCTAATGCATTGAAACTGTTTTAAATTACCGTTTAAAATCCTCTTTTAACTTTCAGTAACACTTTAAACATCAAGCCAAATGTGTAAAATTTTAGACACTACTGCTTTTATAGATAGGACTAAGTGTTATAACAAAAATCCCTCGGGCATAGCGTCTCTAGCATCGATTACAAACTGATGAAAACCAGTAACTTGTGCTGTACCCGCAACTTTGGGAACAACTGCATCGTAGTTTTGTACTTTTGTTTCCTTGAGCACCTCACTTTGAAAAACACCCCCCGTAATACTTTCGTGTAAAAACGGTTGACCTTTACTCAACTCACCTCTTGCATACAACGTTGCAACTCTGGCACTTGTCCCTGTACCACATGGTGAGCGGTCAATTTGGTGATCAGCAAAGATTGTCACATTTTTCAGGTAAACGCTTTCATTAGAGGGTTTGTCTGAAAAATAACCCCATAAATATCCGTCAAATCTTCTTGGAGTGGATGCTGTACAGCAAGGTTTGTTTCAATATAATGTTTTATTTCCATTCCCAGAGATTGCATTTTTGGTAGATCATCACTGTTCAACTGTAAATTTACTTTGACACTGTCAACTATTGCGTAAAATGCTCCGCCAAATGCGATGTCAACATGAACTGTCTGTCCATTTACCTTTACAGAATAATCTGTTTCATAAATGAACGAGGGAACATTTTCGAACGCTACATCCGTTACTTTATGCCCTTCACATATTGCATAGGCAACAACTTCCCCTGCCGGACTGTCAATAATAAATTTACGTTGATTATCCTTCACCTCAAATTGCCCCGTTTCTACAACCATCGTAACGACTGCTATAATGCCGTGCCCACACATCGTACTCCAGCCTTCATTGTGTAAAAATAATACACCAAAATCCGCATTTCCCGTTGCGGGTGGAGTAATGATGCAGCCATACATTCCATGATGCCCGCGGGGTTCATTCATCAACGTTTTTCGAAGCCCATCCAAATGTTCCATACAGTAAGCTCGTCGTTCAGGTTGTGTTTTTCCCTTGATTTCGGGTAGTCCTCCTGTAATAATTCGTAATGGTTCGCCAGCAACATGTAAATCTACTGTAGAAATGAAACAGTTAACATCCAAATTCTTTCCCCCCAAATGTATTTCTGTTAAATTATTTTGCAATTTTTATGCCAAGTTTGAATTTTGTTAATAGTTTTGGTGGTACAATCTTTGCATGTTATACTTGAAGTAAACTATATGGAGGAATTCTTATGGCAATTGATTACCAAAAAGGTTAACTGCAATTCAACGTGACTTGAAGGAACAGAATATCGATGTAGCGATAATTACGGCACCGGCTAATGTTTTCTATTACACTGGTTTCAATTCTGATCCGCACGAACGTTTTATGGCATTAGTGTTAGATAATCGCAACCAGAGATTATCGTTATTTGTGCCTGCATTAGACGAACAAATTGCTACCGACGAATCATTCGTAAAAAATATCATTCCCATTTCCGATGAAGAAGACCCTTTTACGAAACTTAAAAATGAACTTGGAGCAACCTTTCAGCATTTCGGGTTGGAAATGAAAACAGTCAGTATGTTTCGTCATAACCAATTAAAGAATGTCTTTCCAGATGCTTCTTATTCCGATATACAGCCTTTGATAAACAAACAGCGGCTTAAAAAATCCCGGGAAGAGATTGTCTATCTGCAAGAAGCAGTTACGATTATTGAAAACGTTTTGAATGAGGGGATTAAGAAAGTAAAGGTTGGGATGACGGAAGCGGAGCTGGCTGCTGAATTGGAATATCTTATGAAAAATTTGGTGCTGTTGGCCCATCTTTTTCTACTATTGTTCTTGCCGGTGAAAAAGCTGCGTTACCACATGGGAGACCAGGAAAACGTGCATTTAAGAAAGGTGACTATTTACTGATCGACTTCGGTGTTATAACAAAATCCGGTTACTGTTCGGATATCACAAGAACGTTTATTATCGGAGAAGCAACCGAAGAACAGAGAAATATCTATGACATCGTTCTTCAATCCAATCGAGCAGGTATCAATGCTGTAAAAGCAGGTATTCCACTTAAAACATTTGATATTGAAGCAAGAAAGGTAATTATAGAAAATGGATATGGTGACTACTTTAATAACCGTGTTGGACACGGGCTCGGCATAGAAGTGCACGAAGAACCGTCCATCCATGAACATAATGATCAAATCGCTGAAAAAGGGTTACTGTTTACAATTGAGCCCGGCATTTACATACCTGATTATGGTGGTGTACGTATTGAAGATGAGGTCTATATTAATGAGGATGGTGCTGCAGAAGTATTGACTACTTTTCCTAGAGACATGCAAATCTTGAAATAAAAAAAACTGATCTATCAAAGAAGAAGGTTAAGAGCAGCCTTCTTCTTTTTGTGAGATGCTGTATCAGCAATGTGATTACCAACAATATTTCCAGCCACGTACTTTGTCCATGCTTACTCAGAGGATATGTGCGCTAACAGTAGTTATACATACGTAGAATGTTCAATACATAAAGACACACCCTAAATGTCCAGGGTGCGTCTGTATAACCAAAATCCCACCATAGGATATCCATTCACATATTACCAGCAGTCCAATGTTATTCGTTCTTTAAACACAAGAGTTAATTTGCTTCTAATTTGGTATCAATATCATCGTTATCAACATAGTGAGTAAAATGATCCGGAGCTACCCGCGCTTTCAGTTTCATCGCTATATAATAAACTACTCCCGTAACAATTAATGATTGTACGGCTGGTATTCCGATAACAGTCACATACTGCGTCAAATAACCTACTAAAGTCCCCACTGCCATCGCAATGGTTGCCATCCAGTTCCATCCGTGATTATCTTTCCAAGTCTGTTTTCGGATAAAAGAAGTCGACCATCATTACACCTGCAATAGCAGGATATACGATTGCTGTCATATTCAGGAAGTCCATAAAGTAATCTAGGATCCCTGCAAGCGCTACAATAATTGCAAGTAAAGTTCCCCCGAAAGTGAGCAGTGCTCTTCCTTTATTCGAATTAACATTAAGCATATTGGAAAGGGCCAGTCCCATGCTGTAATTGTTCACCAATTGGCTTGTCCATGTTGCAAACCATAAAATTAAAAAGCCCCAAAAGGAAATCCTAAATTCATCATCACATTAACGATGTCAGCATCCCCTACCCCTACAGACATAACTGCTCCAACCATAAATAATGGAAATCCTACAAGAACAATACCTGTTGGAATCAGTGTATTATCCTTAATTGTTGGCTTTGCATAGCGGGTATAGTCAGCCGCTATCACCCACTGCGAAACGTTTGCACCGATAATAAGACTAATCGCTGCTAGAATTCCAATTGTGGGTTCCGGATCCCAACTGGTTATTGATTCCAACCCATTACTATCTAAAGCAAAATAAATACCGGCAACAACTAATAACAAACCTGCAGGAACCGCAATATAATCCGTCCACTTCATCGAGCTATAACCAATAATTGATGGGATAGCGAATAGCAATCCTGCTATTGTTGTAATCAATGCCCACATTCCCCATTGTGATGTATAATCAACACCTAACATTGCGGAAATTGCGTTTCCAGCAACCGACGTCTGTACAGCCCACCAACCAAGTGAAACAATGAAAATAGTTAAACCAACAATAAATCGTGCTTGTTTTGCTCCAAAGCTGGTACGTGCAATGACCGAAGAGGCTCTGCCTGTTTTCGCTCCTATATAACCCTGTAATGCATTCCCAATCCACTGAATACCAAATAAAGCGATGATTAATATAAAGAAAATCTCGCTAAGGCCATAGCTTCCTGCCAAAGTTGCTCCCACCATCAAAACAGGAATCGTAAATTCTAGTCCGCCAAAATCATAGCGGGAGTAATCCAATGTTGTCTTTTATCATCTGGTATGGCCTGCAATGCTTCATCTTTTTTAATATTACCTGCATTCTTTTCACTCATTTAATTGTACACTCCTTTTTACATGTATGCTTTTATGTGCATCCTAGGAGTTCGTTCACATACCATGAATTAATATAAACAGAACCGACTCCAACAATAATGGCAATTTTCTGAATTAAAAAAGTGTAAATAGTAGTAGAAAAGTTAAACTTTTCTACTACCTGTTTTCACTTCATTTTTCCTTCACAAGCGCCCAAACAATTTTACATGGCTCTTCACCCGAATTTATAGCCCAATGTTGTTCCCCGGCAGGAATAAAAGTTGCATGTGACTCAGACACCCTAAAGGGAGTCCCTCCGCTTTCGCCTTCTATTTCCCCTTTAATAATAATAGAGTATTCATTTTCTTCATGTTTAGATAAACCTTTCTTTGGCACTCTTTCCCCAGAAAGAATTGTGACAGTGCCAAACCTCACATCAATATCGTTATATTTTTCTTCAAACAATGTTAATAAACCATTATTATCAAAACCGTATTTATTTACCTCCATTTAGAGCCACCTTTACAAATTACTTTCTAATATCCAGTTCTTGATACTCGAACGTTTTTGGATCAACCCTAACACCAAATAAGGTCTTTGCTTCATCCACAGAGTAATATTCATTTTTACATCACTTACAACTTGTTTTGCTGGTCGTTTCAGCGGATCTCCATATCCACCGCCAGTTGCAGTCATTAATTTTAGAACATCATCTTTTTGCAACTCATAACGTGGATAAACACCGTATGGACCATCTACTTGCCCATTAGCTTTATTAACATAAAATTCGTTAACGGAACCTTCTAATCCGCCTCCTGTTCCCCATAAGCGATATTGGTTACGTCCAAAGGTGATGGTAGCTTCCTGTCCATCTGTGAGAGCCCGATACGATCTGATAACACCCTTGCCACCGATATACTCACCAGCTCCAGTACCATCAATCCTCAAACTATATTCATCAATCATCACACCATATCGTGTTTCTGCAACTTCTACTGGAACATTGTAGGTTTCACCATCTAAAATACAAAACTGCCCACTTGCTCCGTCTTGGCCATTAGCTCCTCCCCATCCGCCAACAGAAGGTTCTACAATCAAGAAAGGTTCTTTAGTATCTTGGTGTGAACCAGTTAGTGTAACAGAACACACTGATAGCAAATGAGCTGCTGCAAGCCTATGTGGTATATGTGGAGCCAATGCTTTCCATATTAAATCCGTGCATCCAAGCATTGTTTCAAAATAGTTCGACGTAGGAGCAGGTCTTTCCGCTGACATAATTGATTTTTCATCAGTAATAATTTTTAACGGTCTAAATACGCCATCATTTACATTTTGATCAGGGTTTGTAATTGCCAAGAAAATGGTTCTAACAGCAGATGCGAGTCCTGTATACGAACAATTGACAGGGCCGGGAACTTGTGCACTGCTGCCTCTAAAATCGCAAACAAATTCGTTATCTGTTACTGTCACTTCAACTTGGATAGGGAATGGGCCATTGCCAATACCATCCGTTTCTACAAAACCTTCCGCTGTATACGTGCCTTTAGGCAGCTTTGCAAGCTCCTGCCTTGATATTGTTTCACCATGGTCTAATTGGCTATCAATTGCTGATAGTACTGTATCTTTACCATGCTTCTCGCAAATTTCCTTAACCCTTCTTTCACCTGTTTTAAGCGCTGCCACCTGTGCCCACATATCACCGAGGGATAACTCAGGAAAACGAACATTCGATCGTATGATCTCAACGAGCCCTTCATTTAATTGGCCCCCATCGTACAATTTAACAGATGGAAATTGTAATCCCTCCTGAAAAATATCCCTCGAATCATTTGTAAATGAACCGGGGTCTTTCCCACCAACTTCTGTCCAGTGTGCTTTATTCGCGGAAAAAGCGATAAGCTCATTCTCATAGAATATAGGCATAACTAATCCAACATCTGATAAGTGGGAACCTCCCCCACCATAAGGGTCATTAATGATAATGATATCCCCTGGTTTTAACTCACCTTTATCATCGTATTTTTCAAAGTTTGCTTAACCATGTAAGAAAGCATTCCAATAAATCCAGTAACTCCGTTACCTTGAGTTAACAATTGACCTTTTGAATCCGTTAAACCACTTGCATAGTCCAATACTTCATAAATAATTGGACTCATTGAAGTTTTTGCCAAGGCTATAAACATTTCATCTCCAGTAGCAAGTAAAGAATCTTTTACAATCTCCAGTGTAAATGGGTCAACTTTTGTCTCATTCGCAATCATTTATCTCGCCCCCGTTTCGATTATTAAATTTCCATAACCATCCACTTTCAAAGTTTGGCCTTGATAAAGTACAGTAACTGCTGCTTTTTCTTCAACAATTGCAGGTCCCTGAATCGTTTCGTTCGCCGGCAGCAATTCTCGGTTATAGACATCTGTATGGACCCACCCTTTTGGATTCTCAAAGTAAACTTCTCTAGTTTCTATTTTGGCGTCTTCCAAGCTTGTACTTGTTTCCCTTTTCTTAAATTCAGGCTTTTCAACTTTGCCAAAGGCTGTAACATGCAAATTAACAATTTCTGTTTCCGTATCATCAAGTCTAAATGTATAGTTTTGCTCATGTAACTGATGGAAAGTCTCGACTATTTCTTGCAAATGTTCGCCCGACCAATCACCATCTGGTACAGGTACTTTCACTGTATGTTCTTGACCAAGGTAACGCATATCTGCATAGCGATTGAACACAACCTCTTCTTTAGCAATACCTTCATTATTAAATTGCTCATATGCTTCATTGTCAATCTGTTCCCACTGCTCAAAAATTTCATTTTGTTCAAGACTATTCAATCGCTTAATAAATGTTTTTATATAATCATGACGAAGATCACTCATCAACATTCCCCATGCAGAAAATACTGGTGATGCAACAGGGATAACGACTTTCTTGACTCCCAATTCTTTAGCAAGGGCAGGAGCATGCATTGATCCGCCACCACCGAATGCAACTAATGTGAAATCCTGAGGGTTATGCCCTTTTCTGATTGAGATAAGTTTAAGTGCGTTCAACATATTTGAATTAGCGATACGGATAATACCAAGTGCCGCTTCCTCAGCAGTCATATCAAAGTGAGCTGCAATTTTGTCCTGAATGACTTCTCTTACCAAGTTTAAATCAACATCATAGTCAAAATTATCAGCTGAAAGGCGGCCAGTTATCAGATTAGCATCTGTCGTTGTAGGCTCCGTCCCACCTTGACCATACGATACGGGTCCGGGGACAGCTCCAGCTGACTCGGGGCCAACTTTAAGAGCGCCAGCTTCATCCAGCCAAGCTATTGATCCCCCACCATTGCCAATTTCCACAATATCAACTACTGGTGTTTTAATCGGATAGCCTGCATTCCGATCATTTCGTTCAATATAATAATCAGTAGAAACCTTCACTTCACCTTTTTCAATGAGAGAGCATTTTGCCGTGGTACCTCCAATATCAAATGCAATCATGTTCTCTTCACCAATAAGGTCCCCAAGTACAGCTGCACCATAAATTCCCGCAACAGGCCCAGACTCTACCATGTTAATCGGAACTTTTTTTAGCCTCTTCAAATGTGGTTGTACCGCCATTTGATTGCATAATAAAATTCTTACTTCCAGTATTTAAATCTGCCAATTTGTTTTCTAACCTATTCACATATGAGGTTGCTGCTGGTTGAACATAGGAATTCAATGCGACAGTATTTGTTCGTTCATACTCACGCCATTCCTTTGTAACGTCATGTGAGGCAGATACGGAAACCTCTGGCCATAACTCTTTAATTAATTCAACCGTCTTTTTTCATGATCCGGATTTGCATAGGAGTGCAAGTAAGCTACAGCTATTGCTTCCACACCTTGCTGTTTGAAATAATCTACTATATCTTTTACCTGTTCTTTGTCCAAGGGGGTGAGAACTTCCCCTTTATAATTAAGCCGTTCATTTATTTCCCTTCGCAGACTTCGTTCGACGAACGGTTCAGGTTTTTATAGCGAATATTAAATAAATCTGGACGGTTTCCCCTGGCAATTTCCAGAACATCCCTAAACCCTTCTGTCGTAATTAATCCAGTTTTTGCACCTTTCCTTTCTGTTAAAGCATTAATAATCACAGTGGTTCCATGGATAAATGTAGACATGGCTTCTTTATTTACGTTGCTTTTTTCCAATATATCAATAACACCTTGTTCAAAATTTGGTGGTGTCGTAGGACCTTTGGCAACCTCAATCTGCCCACCATCGTCAACATATACCATGTCTGTAAATGTCCCTCCAATATCTGTTGCAACTCTCATATACTCCACCCTTCCTATATAAATTAATTTTCAAAAAATTATTGGTGTCAACACACTCAACAATACTGCCTCTTCATTCATAGGGTTTTTCCACTCATGTACTTTTTCAGAAGGAAAATGAATGGAATCACCTTTATTTAAAATGTACTCCTTTTCCTCAACCCTGAATATAATGGTTCCTTTTATGACATGATAAAATTCTTCTCCCGGATGGCTGTACCTTTCAACAAACAGTTTGTTTGGAGGCACCGTAACTAGCATAGGTTCCATTTTTCGCTCCGGAAACTTTCCAGCCAAACGGATGTGCTGGACATTGGAACCCTCTAGTTTGAAAGGTTTTTGTTCCGATTCACGAACTGCAAAATTATAATTTTCAATCTCCCTAAAGAAATAAGTGATGTTAATGTTAAAAGCATCTGAAATCTTCTTCAAAGATGTTATAGCAAGTGATGAGTTTCCCCGCTCAATCTGAGAAAGAAAACTTACAGAGAGTCCCGTCTCCTCGCCTAAATCCTTAAGAGTCATTTCCTTTTCTAATCTTAAACTTTTAATCTTTTTACTAATATCCTCCATTTATCCTTTATCCCTTTTTCTCTCATAATTTTAATTAGAGTGGAATTTTTTCACCTCCATTTAATTTTTATAATTTTAACATAACATTTAATATAAATGAAAGAAAATTTAATATATTTTAAAGTTACGAATACTATAGTCTAGAAACAAACCTAGATAAAACAGGTCAAAGGTCTGATGCATTAAAATATTTTTCAGGTCTGGCAAACAATTAAAACTTGATCTATTTCGGTTGGAAAGTTATCTCCAGCCTTCTTCTTTTTGTTATAATGAACCCACACGTACCACGAAACAGACAATCAACGTCCGGCATAGGGAGGGGAAAAATATAAATGGATAAAGAATTGCGGCTGGATGCAATTTGCGGTGATGTTCTTGAGGAACTAAAAAAAATAGAATCAGCTTCGGTTAATCTGATTGTGACGGACCCGCCCTATAATTTAGCTAAGAACTACGGGGAAACAATGGACAATCTTGATTTTGATGCGTACCTAGACTTTTCCAGAAAGTGGATCGGTGAGTGCAAACGCATCCTGAAAGATAATGGGACCATCTATGTATTTATGGGGGTCCGATACATATCCTACATTTATATGATCATGGAACAGGAACTGGAGCTGGAGTTCAATTCGTGGATCACGTGGCATTACACACAGGGAATAGGGAAAACAAAAGGATTCAGTCCGCGGCATGATGATATCCTTATGTTTACAAAAAGCAAACAATTCAATTTTTACCTGGACCATATCCGTATCCCGCAAAAATATTACCGAAGCCGAAACAACATGCGCGGGGCCAATCCCGGCAATGTGTGGGAATTCAGTCACATCCATTACAGCAACAAAACAGGCAGACTCATCCCACCCAAAAGCCGGAGGGACTGTTCGAACGCATGATTTTGGCAAGTTCCAAACAGGGGGATACCGTACTTGATCCGTTTGTCGGCAGCGGTACAACAATTCGGGTTTGTCAGCAGACCGGGAGAAACGGGATTGGCATTGACGTGAACAGCCAATATATCGACTTGACACGCGAGCGGCTGAAGCAGGAATTTAACGGGTTCGACAGCATTGACGTTCGGCTAGCACGCGTACCGAATGATTTGAATGATCAGGAGGTGCGAAAAGCCTATATCAACAATCACATTCAATGGTTTTTGGCGAATCACGATGATGCCGTCGATACCTTCATCACCGCTGTCAAAGAAAAATATGCACATAAAATGGATGAGGAAGAACTGAGCGAATTGGATAACCTAGTAAAGGAAACTAGGCAAAAGATAAGTGAACCGCTGGAAAATGAAGCATCCGGCAGCATAACCTGATTCTAGGCTACAAAAACAAAGTATAGAATGAATAACAAGCAAAGTACGTACATAATCGGGTGAATTTCTTTAACGTTTTGTGCCAGTAAAGATAGTGGGTAAAGAACAAAGCCAAATGCAATACCTGTTGCTACACTAGAGGTAAGGGGCATCATGATAATCGTCATGAAAGATGGGATCACAATTTCCAACTTACTCCAGTTTATTTCACTTATTTCCATCGCCATTAACGCCCCTACAATTATTAATGCAGGTGCTGTAACCTCGGCAGTAATAACTGCAAGAACAGGTGAAAACAATAAAGAAATCGCAAACAGACAGCAATAATGACAGACGTAAATCCTGTTCGTCCTCCAACTGCAACACCGGCTGAAGATTCAACACTGGTGGCAGGGGTTGATGTCCCCAATATTGCTCCAACAACACCGGCTGATGAGTCAGCAAGCAGCGCCCTTCCAATGTTTGGAATTTTATTGTTTTTCATAATCCCCGCTTGACTGGTCAGTGCAATTAATGCTCCAGCTGTATCAAAGAAGGCTACAAATAAATGTGAAGATGACTGCTAATAATTCAGGGGTGAAAATATCATTAAAATGTAAGAACACCTCGCCAAACGTTGGTTCCATACTTGGTATTTTTCCAACGATGGATGAAGGAACGTTAATCAACCCGACGATCATCCCAATAATAGTTGTAATCGCTATTCCGTAAAAAATTCCCCCATTGATCCCCTTCACTATCATAAATACTGTTATGATGAGGCCAATAACAGCTAGTGCAGTCATGGGAGATGTTAGGTCCCCAATCGTAACAAAAGTATCTTGGTTGGAAACAATAATTCCTGCATTTTTTAACCCGATAAATGCGATGAAAAATCCTATTCCAGACGCAATGGCATATTTTAAATCCTGTGGAATAACATCAATAATCTTTTCCCTGATTTTCATTAAACTTAATAACGTGAAAATGATTCCAGCAATAAAGACACCGGTTAAAGCTACTTGCCATTTCATGCCCATCCCGATACAAACGGAAAAGGTAAAAATGAATTCAATCCCATACTCGGTGCAATAGCTATTGGATAATTAGCAAGTAAGCCAATAAGCAGGGTACCGATGATAGCAGTAAGAGCAGTTGCGGTAAAAACAGCACCCCTATCCATCCCCGCTTGGCTAAGAATTAGTGGGTTTACGACTAAAATATAAGCCACAGATAGGAAAGTTGTCAGTCCCGCTAATGTTTCCTGTTTATAGGAGGTATTCCGTTCTTTAAGTTGAAAAAAGTTTTTCATGATGTTTGTAGCTCCTGTTTTCTTAGGTTAATCGCTTTTTTCGCATGGAGTGTTATTATTTAGCCCGCAGCCCGTATACACTTCGCTTTCCGCGGGCGAGTGGCAAGCCTCCTCGGGCAGAGCCCTGTGGGGTCTTGCCTATCTCGCACTTCCCGCAGGAGTCTTCATGTATACGGGCTGCTCAGAGGGTATATAGCAGTTATTACTTCGTTGCATAGGTTAAGGAATAACCATGGATAATTCTGTAATTAGGTTCCCACAACCATCCCATTTTACTTTCTTATGTTTTAAAAAAAACTTTGGCTACAAGCATGCCAAAGTTTCATCTGCAAAAGGAATGAAAAATATCATCTATTTTCCATTCCTTGTAGACAAGCTATTTAGGGTAGCTGGTAGAAACGTCCAAGCCGTATTCTTGAACTTATACAAGGTATACTATTTTTTACAATAGAGGAATAATAACAAGTTTACATCAAGACGTCAATGGAAAATATTCAGCAATTCGAGAGATGCTTTTACCCCCTTTCTTATTTATTTTAAAATGAAGATGGGTAACATAATAAGATACACACATATGCAAAGAATGGAGGAAATGATCAATGGTGTCTGAACATAAACCATCTAATAAATTAATTGACGAAAAATCCCCGTACTTACTCCAGCATGCACATAATCCAGTTTACTGGTACCCTTGGGGGGATGAAGCATTTCATAAAGCAAAACAAGAAAACAAGCCAATTTTCCTTTCGATCGGATACTCGACTTGTCATTGGTGTCATGTTTTAGCGCATGAGTCATTTGAAGATAACGGAGTGGCTAACTATCTAAACGACCATTATGTTTCCATCAAAGTCGACCGGGAAGAACGTCCGGACATTGACTCTGTCTACATGAAAGTTTGCCAAATGATGACCGGGCAGGGTGGCTGGCCGTTATCGATTTTCATGACCCCGGACAAAGTTCCCTTTTATGCCGGAACGTATTTTCCACGGGAAAGCAAATATGGCATGCCAGGATTCATGGAAGTGATCACCCAGCTCCATGAAAAATACAAGCAGGATCCCGAACACATTGCAGAAGTCACCGAAAGCGTTACCGATGCACTTGCTAAAACGGCAACGGCCAAAAGTGAACACCGGCTGACCAAGGATATGACCGACAAAGCGTTCAAGCAGCTCGGCAATCGGTTTGATGCCACGAACGGCGGATTCGGCAGTGCGCCAAAATTCCCGGCACCGCATCAATTGTTGTATTTGCTGCGGTACTACTATTTCACCGGTAAAACGGCGGCACTGAAAATGGTCGAGAAGACGCTTGATGCGATGGCGAATGGCGGTATTTTTGACCATGTCGGGTTTGGCTTTTCACGTTACTCGACAGATGAAAAATGGCTCGTTCCTCACTTTGAAAAAATGCTCTATGACAATGCCCTGCTTCTGATGGCATATACGGAATGCTATCAGATTACGAAAAATGAGCGGTACAAAACCATCAGCGAACAGATTATTACCTTTGTACTGCGGGAGATGCACGATTCGGAAGGCGGATTTTATTCGGCCATCGATGCGGACTCAGAAGGGGTTGAAGGCAAGTATTACGTCTGGGATTATGATGAAGTAATGGAAATTCTCGGTGAACAGCTGGGCACTCTGTACACGTCCGTTTACGGTATCACCCCTGAAGGCAATTTTGAAGGAAAAAATATTCCGAACCTGTTGCAAACTGACTTAGAGGCGGTGGCATCGGAGAGCGGCCTCACTAAAGGTGAACTTCACCAGAAGCTGGAAGAAGCACGGAAACGATTGCTCACCGCTCGTGAAAACGTGTCTATCCGCACGTCGATGATAAAATCCTTACGTCATGGAATGCCATGATGGTCGCGGCACTGTCAATAGCTGGCCGTGTTTTTGCTGAACCGGACTATACTAAAACAGCCGAGGAAGCAATGTCCTTTGTGGAAACGAAGCTCATCCGGGATGGCCGGGTAATGGCGCGCTACCGGGATGGTGACGTCCGATATAACGGCTATTTGGACGACTATGCCTATTTAAGCTGGGCCTATGCGGAACTGTTTGAAGCGACTTTTTCCGTGAAGTATTTGGAACAGACGCGCTGGCTGGCTGACCGCATGATTGATTTGTTCTGGGATGATCAAGAAGGTGGCTTTTTCTTCAGCGGCCATGACAGCGAACAGCTGCTATCAAAGGAAAAAGAAGTATTCGATGGCGCGCTCCCATCCGGAAACAGTGTGGCAGCCGTCATGCTAGCGAAACTGGGGCACTTAACCGGCGAAACCGCATACCTTGATAAGCTTGAAGAAATGTATGCGACGTTTATGACGATGTCCGCCAGGGAACAGCAGCAAGCACGCACTTTATACAAAGTCTGCTACTTTCGGAAAACCCGTCAAAAGAGGTCGTCATTATAGGCGAACAGGATGCATTTACAGCAGATCTTCAGCAAGCATTTTTGCCTGATGTGGCCCTGCTGGCGGGGGATGACCCTGAAACGCTGGCCAAAGCAGCACCGTTCACATCCGGCTACCGGCAGATGGACGGCCGTACGACGATTTACGTCTGCGAAAATTTCACTTGCCACCAGCCGACAACCGATGTGGAAACAGCGTGGACATTCATTTGGAGTGATCGCTGATAGAAACGAGGGCACGGGGCTGAACGGGTTTAGGTATAGGCAAGATATTGTGACGTGAAGGGGCATGGTGAATGGCAGCCCATTCGGGGATGATCGTCAACCGTTAGGGATGGATATCAACCGGTCGCGGGGGAATATCGACGGGTATGTGTCAAATATCAACCGATCATGAGGAAATATCAACC